>JAWWPE010000268.1:0-5695 GCA_033850895.1 Nocardioidaceae bacterium
CCGGGCATGTACAGGACGGAGCGGCGAGGCCGCAGCATGTCGGTCATGGGGATCCTCAGAGGTCGTAGGCGGCGGCGAGGTCGGCATCGCGTTCGGCGAGCTGCTTGGCCAGGTCGAGCATGACCAGGCACTGTTTCACCGAGGCATCGTCCTCCATCTTGCCGTTGATCATCACCGCGCCGGAGCCGTCACCCATCGCCTCGACGACCTCCTTCGCGTGGGCCACGTCGGCCGGATCGGGCGAGAAGACCTTGCGGGCGATGTCGATCTGCACCGGATGCAGGCTCCAGGCGCCGACACAGCCGAGCAGGAAGGCGTTGCGGAACTGGTCCTCGCACGCCACGACATCCTTGATGTCTCCGAACGGTCCGTAGAACGGGAGGATGCCCGTCGCTGCGCAGGCGTCGACCATGCGGGCAATCGTGTAGTGCCAAAGGTCCTGCTGGTACGTCGTGCGCCCCTCGTTGATGTCGTCGCCCGTGGGATCGCTGCGTACGAGATAGCCGGGGTGCCCGCCACCGACACGAGTCGTCTTCATGCGACGGCTCGCTGCCAAGTCGGCCGGGCCGAGTGAGATGCCCTGCATGCGCGGGCTCGCGGCACAGATCTCCTCGACGTTCGCGACGCCCAGGGCGGTCTCGAGGATCGCGTGCACGAGGATCGGCCGCTCCAGACCGGCGCGAGCCTCGAGCTGGGCCAGCAGGCGGTCGACGTAGTGGATGTCCTCGGCGCCCTCGACCTTCGGCACCATGATGACGTCGAGCTTGTCGCCGATCTCGGTCACCAGGGTCGTGAGGTCGTCGAGCGCCCACGGGGAGTCCAGGCTGTTGACCCGAGTCCAGAGCTGGGTGGTGCCGAAGTCCGTCTTCTTGGCGATGTCGACCAGGCCCAGACGAGCGGCTTCCTTGTTCTCGGTCTTGATCGCGTCCTCGAGGTTGCCCAGGATGATGTCGACCTTCGCGGCGATCTCCGGGATCTTGGCCTGCATCTTCTCGTTGCTCGGATCGAAGAAGTGGATCATCCGGCTCGGCCGGAACGGGATGTCCGTCATGGGTGTCGGAGCACCGACTGCCAGCGGACGGAGGAACGCTCGAGGATTGCGCACGTGGCTCACTTCTCTCTGACGAACAAGGACGCCTCAGTATGCCGAGATGCGCCGAGCCGCGCCTAGGGCGGAGGTCACACCAGGATTTCGTCCACGGTCATTCGGAGCGTCCCGGGCAGTAACTTCCCGGACCTGCGGGAGTTGCACTTGGTATATGGGCGGCTTAAACAGATAGGCCACTTTCACCATAGCGGCCCGTCATGGGCCGAGATGGAGTCTCAAAATCATGAAACGACTCGCAATAGTCGTGTCGATGATGGCTGGGAGCTTGCTCCTTGCGAACCCCGCCTTCGCCGATTCCGACCCATCAAGTGACACCGTGGCCGTGGCCCAAGCGCCTCCGGTCCAGCAAACACCGGCGGCCGACCAACCCGCCGATCAACCGGCGGCTGAGGAACCTCCAGCAACACCGCCACCCACCGTGCCAGAGGATTCGCCACCACCGGATCCGCAGACACCGGATCCGCAGACGCCCCCGGCGACTGACACCGGGGCCGGCGCGGACCAGCCTGTGGTGAGCGCGCCAGAACCGGCCGCGGCGACGCGATCGGCGAAACCCGGTGCCGCGACCCCGAAGGCCAAGGCCGTCAAGGTGGCGATCTGCCATCGGACGAACAGCAACACCAATCCGTATGTGCAGAACGCTCCCAGTGCATCCGGCGTCTTCCACGGCCATGACAAGAAGCACGAAGGTCCGGTCTGGGACCCGACGCTGAAGGCACAGGGCATCAAGTGGGGTGACATCATCCCGCCGTACACGTACAACGGCACGGACTATCCGGGCCAGAACTGGGATGCGGCTGGAATCGCGATCTTCAACGCAGGCTGTGCTCTTCCGAACACTCCGCCCGTCGCTTTGATCCCGGTCACGGCATCAGCGCCCAGCAAGACTCCGCCGACATGCACGAAGAACGGATCACTCGTGATTCCGTCCGTCGCGCACGTCAGCTACGAGTCGTCACCTTCGGGCACCGGCCCGGGCACGTACACGGTCACGGCGTTCGCCAGGGTCGGCTACGTGTTGGAAGGGACGGATCAGTGGACCATCAAGGTCCTGCCTGATCTCAACGGCGAGAAGTGCGCGAGCAAGGACACGGTCACCCCGGTCGTGTTCGAGACTCCGGCAGCTGATCAGGATCAGGCTCTGCCGAACACCGGTGGAACCCCGCTGTGGCTGTTGCTCCTCGGTGTGGCTCTCACGGCCGTCGGTGCAGCCGTCATGCTCGGAGGCCGGCGTCCTGCGACGGCCGCCGGTCACGCGGCGGATCCAGCCACGTCTCGTGTCGCGGCGTCACCGAGCCCGATCGACTGGGGATACCACCTGCCCCGACAGGCTCCGAGCTCGCCGTTCACGCATCGACGAGCAACGCCCCGCACGGTTGCTGGTGTTCGAGCTCGACTCTTCGGTCGAATGAAGCGCTGACCGAGGGTTGCTGAAGTCGTGGGGAGTCGCCGGTTGGCGGCTCCCCACTTCCATGTCGTGGTGGGTCAGGTGCCGGTGACCCCGCCTCGGGCGGAGGTCACATCGATCTCAGGTCAGGTCGATTGGGTCGACCGTACGATCGCCACCAGCGTCGCCGGTGTTGACAGTGCCGCTCGGCTCGAACAGCACGATGTGGGTCTCTTCGTCGGCTTTCGGGCAGTGCTCGACGCCGCGCGGGACGACGAAGATCTCGCCCGGTCCGAGTTCCACATCGCGGTCGCGCAGCTGGATCGTGAGGCGACCGGCGTGCACGAAGAACAACTCGTCGGTCTCGTCGTGGGTGTGCCACACGAATTCGCCCTCGACCTTGGCGATCTTGACCTCGTAGTCGTTGATCCGCGCGATCCGGTTGGGCTGCCACTGCTCGTCGAAGCTGGCGAACGCGGCTGTCAGGTTGCAAACGTCCATGGTCACAATCGTGTCACGAGCGGCCGAGCTCTTCCATCGCGTCCGCGACGGCCGGATCACCGCTCTCGGCGCGCAGGCCGGCTACGACACCGGCCTGGTCCGCCTCTGACCGGTTCTGGCTGAGCTTCGCCTTGGCCTCGACGCGGTTGACGGCCATCTCCAGCCCGACGATTGCCTTGAGCTGCCCGGAGACGTACTTCTCCGGGGCATCGGTCACGGCCCAGGGCTCGGTCCGCGGCTGCTCGTGGTGGTCGGTGAGATCGCTGACCGCGCGGCGTACCCAGTCGGGATCGTCGTGCACGGTGATGGTGCCGGTCAGATGGACCGCGGAGTAGTTCCATGTCGGCACGACCCGGCCGTGCTCGGCCTTCGCGGCGTACCAGCTCGGTGAGATGTACGCCTGCGGCCCTGCGACGATCGCCAGACAGCTCGAGCCCGGCTCGATCTCGCGCCAGTGGGCGTTGGCGCGTGCCATGTGGGCGATGACCGTGCCGCCATCAGTGCTCCAGAGGATCGGTAGCAGCGTCGCCAGGGGCACGCCGTCCTTGCCGACCGTCACGATCTCCGCGCTGCCGATCGACTCGACGAACCCACGGACCGCGCCGTCGTCCATGACATTGAAGTGCGGGATGTACACGGCGTCAGCCTAGGCGTCGTCGCTGCGGCTGATGCCGCGGTGCGCCGAGAGCAGGTCGAACTCGGGACGACCGGCGACCAGGTTCTCGGCGGCATCCAGCATCTCGATGACGTGCCGGCTGTCGGCGGCAACGACGCACACCCCGACCCCTGCCCGACGATGCAGGTCGAGGCTGTCCGTCTCGGCAGCGGCGACGGAGAGCGTACGTCGAAGATCAGCCACCAGTGGACGTACGATCGTCCGCTTCTCCTTGAGGGAATGGACATCGCCGAGCAGGATGTCGAACTCGATCCAACCGATCCACATGAGTCGATGATCGCAGCCCCTGCGAGGATCGCTGTCGTGGTGTCTCAGCTGGTGCGGCTCATCGTGTCGTGCGTGATCCTCGGCATCGGGGTGGCGATGCTGCTGATCGCGTCGCTGGGGTCCGACGGCTACTCCACGATGGTCAACGGATTCTCGATCAAGCTCGACGTCGCGTTCTGGGTGGTGAACCTCTGCGTCGGCATCCTGCTGGTTGCCATGGCGTGGGCGCGCGGCCTCAAGCCCGGGCTCGGCACGGTCACCCAGCCGATCGTGGTGGGGTTCGTCGTCTCCGGGCTGCTCGACAGCTTCGACCAGCCGGAGGTCTGGTGGCCGCGTGTGCTGCTCCTGATGCTGTCGTTCCCGGTGGTCGCGGTCGGCGTCGCGGGTTACCTCGCGGTCAATGCCGGTGCCGGGCCGACCGAAGCCGCCGCCCTCGCCTTCGACCCGCCAGTGCCGTTCAAGTGGAGCTACAGCGTCGTTCAGGGTGGCGGGGCGCTGGTCGGCTGGCTGTGCGGAGCCGCGATCGGGCCGGGGACGATCCTGGTGATCCTCCTGCTCGGCCCGCTGGTCGACGTGTTGTCCTCGCGATTCCCGTTGCTGGCGATCGACGAGAACGCCCGCGAACACTGACCGGCTCAGCCGGCGCGCAGCTCCTCGACCAGCGAGGGCCGCGACGGGCTCCAACCGAGGCTGCGAGCCTTTTCCCCGGAGGCCTGCTGGTCGAGCAGGAGCGCCTCGCCGAAGCCGCCGAGGCGAGCCACGGTCGCCTCATCGGACTCGGGTGTGACGTTCTCGGCGACGGCTTCGCCGAGCTCTCGCACGGTGGGATTGTGGCCGCTGGCGCCGACGTACGCCTCGCCGCCGGGCGCGTTGTCGAGCGCAAGGACGTACAGCTCGGCGAGATCATCGACGTGCACGGTGACCCAGCGCTGCTCGCCGCTGCCGAACAGCGTGAGGGTGCCGTCCTCGGGCGTGAGCATCGCTGGGATGCCCCGGCCGTGGCCGTAGACGATGCCCGGCTGGATCACGGATGCCTTGATGTCGGACTCGAGCAGACGCTGTTCGCCCGCGGCGCGCCATGCTGCGACCGCCGGTGGCTTGAGCTCGTGGCTCTCGTGGATCGAGGCGTTGTTGCCATAGGCCCAGATGCCTCCGGTGTGGATGAACGGCTTGGCGGTGCCGGAGAAGGCTTCGAGGACAGCGTCGATGACCGTGTCATTGATCTCAGCATCCTGCTCACCGCCCCCGGCGGTGTGGATGGCGGCGTCATGCTGCTCAAGCTCGGAGGCGAGCCAGGCCTTGTCGAACAGGTCGCCGATCACGGCGGTCGCCCCGGCATCCGTCACCTGCAGCGATGACTTCTGGCTACGTACGATCGCGGTGACCTGGTGTTCGGCGGCGATCAGCCGGTCAAGGACCGCTGATCCGATGTAACCGGTTCCCCCGGTGAGCAAGATCTTCATGCCAATGGGCAACTCTGGGCGGCGGTCGACTATTCCGCGCGGCCCGTTAGCGCCCGGTTGGCGCAGACGATGCACGTGCGAGCGGTGGGTCGCGCCTCGAGCCGAGCCTCCGCGATGTCTTTGCCGCAGATCGCGCAGCGACCGTAGGTGCCGTCGGAGATCCGGGACTCGGCCGCCTCGAGCTCGGCGAGATGGCGCTCGCCCTGCTCGATCAGGGCACCGACCTGGGCGCGTTCGAACGCGATCGTCGACCCCTCCGGATCGTGCTCATCGTCGGCATTGGAGTTGGTGGA
>JAWWPE010000377.1:0-3233 GCA_033850895.1 Nocardioidaceae bacterium
AAAGCTGGTCGGACTAGTCTCCCACAGGCTTCACGCGAGACATGAATCGCTCCCGGTCGACGACCACCCGGCGGATCTCGCCGGTCGCCAGCAGCGTGCCGTCGGCGTCGAGCGCGGCCACCTGAAATCGTACGAGCCGGCCATCGGTGTGGATCACCGTGGCGGTCGCGGTGACGGCGGTGCCCACCGGACTCGCAGCGAGGTGCTCCAGATCGACCCGGGTTCCGACACTGGTCTGCGTGGGTTCGAGGGTGAGCGCCGCGCAGGTCGCCTCTTCGCACCAGGCGAGTACGACCGGCGTGCCCAGGACTTCGAGATCACCGCTGCCGACCGCACGTGCGGTGTGCTCCGCGGTGACCGTGTGCGTGATCGATGCCGTCGCCAGTTCGTCCATGCGTCGTAGGTTAGCGGCGTGCCGGGGCGCTACTCGGTCGACCAGGCGGCCCAGAGGTCGGCGTAGTGACCGCCGGCTGCCAGCAGCTCGGCGTGCGGACCGTCCTCGACGATGCGGCCGTCGTCGAGCACGATGACCCGGTCGGCATTGGCCGCCTGGGTCAGCCGATGGGCGACGATCAGTGCGGTGCGGCCGGCTGTCGCGGCCAGCGCGGCTTCTTCGAGCTCGCGAGCACCGGTCGATCCCGCCTCGGCGGTCGCCTCGTCGAGGATCGCGATCGGTGGGTTGGCGAGGACGAGTCGGGCGAGGGCCACGTGCTGGGCCTGCATCGGAGTCAGCGCGTGCGCGCCGTCGCCGACCGCAGTGTCGAGGCCTTGGTCAAGGGTCTCCAGCCAGTCGACGCCCACCGTGTCGAGCGCGGCGAGCAGCTCCGCGTCGGTGGCGTCGGGTTTGACCATGCGGAGGTCCTCGGCGAGCGGTCCGCTGAACACGTGCACCTCCTGGCTGAGCAGCACGATGTGGCGTCGGATCGCGGTGGAGTCGAGGCTGGCCAGGTCGAGATCGCCGACGTGGATCGTGCCGCCGGTGGGTTCGAGGATGCCGGCCGCGATCGCGGCGAGGGTCGTCTTGCCGGCACCGGTCTGGCCCACCAGCGCGACCCGTTCGCCGGGCTTGAGCGTCATCGTCACCCCGTGCAACACCTCGCGGGTGCCGTACGTGTGGGTGATCGCGTCGATCGAGAGCGTGGTGTCGCTCGCAGTGGGCTCGGTCAGGCCACCGGGCTTGGGGGCGAGGATGACGCCGGCGATGCGGGCCAGCGAAGCACCCGCCGACTGGGCCGTGTCGAACTGGAACATCAGTCCGCCGATCGGCGCGAACATCTTGTGGAAGTAGAGCGCCGCGGCAGTCGCCGCACCGACCGAGAGACTGTCACTGCGTACGAAGACGAAGCCCAATGACAGCACGACGGCCATGCCGATGTACTCGGCGCGATTGATGCGCCCGAAGAACCGCCCGATCAGCCGGAACCGGGCGATCGAGATGTCGCGAGCGGCGGCACTTCGCTGGTCGATGCGCTCGAGGTGCTCGCCACCCTGGCGGAAGGCCCGCAGGGTGCGCGCCCCATAGATGCCGCTCATCAGCACCTCGGAGCGCTCGCCCTGGGCAACGCGCTCGCGTGTGTAGAACGGCGACGACTTGGGGAGGTACCAACGAAGTGACTGCAGGTAGAACGGACCGGCGATCAGGCCCAGCAGCGCCAGCCGCCAGTCGAGCAGCACGATGCCGGTCACCCCGGCGAGGATGTTGACGAGTGAATAGACCAGCGTCGGTACGACCTGGCTGACCGCCCGGGACACCAGAGCGATGTCGTCGCCGACCCGGGAGAGCAGATCGCCCTGACCGGCCTCTTCGATGCGTGACACCGGTAGTTCGAGGGCGCTCTGGATGACCTCTTCGCGGATGGTGCCGAGTGCCGGCTCCGTCACCCGGGCCACCAGCACGGTCGCAGCGCCCTCGGCGATGCCGCCGAGCACTCCGGCGACCGCGATGATGGCGGCCCAGGTCCATACGTGGCTCTCGCCACTTCGAAGGTCGTCGATCAGCCGGCCCAGCGCCCACGGGCCGGCGAAGACGCAGGCGCCGCTGATCACCATGATGACGATCGCGCTGACCAGCTGGTGGCGTTGCTGCAGCAACGCTCGCCAGGCGAAGCGCGCGGTGTCACGGGCATCGGCGATCGGCAGGATGTTCCTCATCGGAGCACCGCCTCGCGGTAGGCAGGGGACTCGCGCATCAGATCGGAGTGCACGCCCACCGTCGACGTCGTGCCGTCGACGACGAAGAGCACCCGATCGGCGTGGTGCAGCAGCGAGGGGCTGCTGGTCAGGATGATCGTGGCGCGTTCGCTGTCGCGATGACGGACGTGGCGGATGCCTTCGGCGATGATCTGCTCGGTGATCGCGTCGACCGCGGTGGTGGGCTCCTGGAGCACCAGGGTGGGCACGTCGGTGATCAGCGAACGAGCGAGGGCCACCCGCTGGCGCTGGCCGCCGGAGAACGTGAAGCCGCGGTCGGTGACCTGCTGGTCGAGGCCCAACGGATCGAGCTGGGCGACGTCGGCCGCGGCGGTGGCCTGCAAGACGGCCTCGAGGTCGCCCGGCCCGACCACGATGTTGCTGCGCAGCGTGCCCTCGAACAGGTCGACGTGGTGGCGGCTCACCAGCAGCCGGTCGTGCATGGCGCCGATCGACATCTCCTGCAGGGGTACGCCGTCGAGCAGGACCGAGCCCGACGTGGGCCTGACCTCGCCGGACAGCACGTCCATCAACGTGTCGGACACCGTGGCGTCCGCGACGACCAGTGCGAGGACCTCGCCGGGACGCGTCTCGAAGGAGAGCCCCCGCAGCTCGTCGAGGTGGAGGTCATCGACCACGAGATGGCCCTCGCGCGAGGTCGGCTCGCGGGTGCCGAGAGTCAGCAGCCGCGGCGAGTTGAGCACATCGGCGATGCGATGGGCCGACGCCCGGGCGCGGCCGAACTCGGCGGTGGCCTCACCGATCAGCGCAATCGGCTCGGCGAGGAATTGCACGACGCCCACGATCGCGATGAGCTGGCCGATGCTGAGATTGCCGTGGGCGACATCGGAGCCGGCCAGTCCGGCGACCGCCGCGAGGAAGATGCCGCCGACGAGACTCGACGCGCCGAACAGGTAGCCGAACGAGCTGGCGGTGCCGATGCGGGCGAGGGTGGCGTCCTGGCTGAGTACGCGATAGCGGCGTACGGCCTGCTTCTCCGCGCCGATGCCGCGCAGCGGACGCAGACCGCGTACGAGATCGGA
>JAWWPE010000068.1:0-10638 GCA_033850895.1 Nocardioidaceae bacterium
GCCGACGAGGCCCGCATCGCTGCCGAGCTGGAGCGCGACAACACGATCTCCGGTCAGGAGAATGCCGCCGCAGCGCGGGCGATTCGTCCGCTCGCCGAAGCCAAGGCGGAGGCGTGGGACATCGTCACCACCCGCACGGACGTACCCAACGAGACCCGCCGTTCGGTGGCTCACGCATTCCAGGTCTCCGGCCAGGCCGACGTCGTCGCGCCGTACGTCGACCGCTATCTCGAGATGGCCGAGACCGTGCTGGAGGAGAAGGGCGTGTGGATGGCGCAGGTGGCGCTCACCCCGCTGTTCCCGCTGGCCAATCCGTCGCAGGGCACACTCGACAAGGTCGATGCCTGGCTGGCACAGACGAAGGCCGGCGCGGCAACCGTCCGCTACGTCTCAGAGGGTCGCGACGACCTCGCCCGAGCGCTCAGGGCCCAGCAGGCGTTCTGACCGCAGCCCCCGCTGGGCTCAGTGCTTGGCGGGGGTGTTGTCGCTCGCGACGTGGATCTCCTTGCCCGGCTCGGCCGGGGTGAAGTTCTTGCGCGCGGTCAGCAGCCCGAACAGCACGATCAGGATGTAGAGCCCCACCGTGAAGCCACCGAAGAAGACCAGATCGCCGAGCGTGCTTCGACCGTGGGCGGTCGGCCACGCCGACCCGGCGGGCGTATCGGCCACCGCTGCGGCAGTGCCGACGGCGAAGGTGGCGACAGTGGCGAGAAGCAGACCGAACACGCGAGCAGGAGTCCTCATGGGGTCAATCGTAACCACCCGTAGGCTGGAGTAATGCCGCACCTCGACGTCAACTGGGACCTGCCCGCAGGCAAGGCATACGACTGGTTCGTGGCCGCTCCGGCTTCGATCCTGCTGATCATCGTTCTCGGGCTGCTCTTCCGCTGGTTCGTCTGCCGGGCCATCGACCGGCTCGTGGCCAGGGCCAGCAAGGGTGCCGTCCCCGGCATGCTCGCGAACACCAAGGCGGGTGAGTTCCTCGCCGATCTGAGACCGGAGAGCAACCAGCGCCGCCAGCAACGCGCCGAGACGATGGGGTCGCTGCTCAAGAGCATCGTCACCGGACTCACCCTCGCCGTGGTCGTCGTGATGGTGCTGGCACAGCTCAAGGTCAACATCACCCCGATCATCGCCAGCGCCGGCGTCGTCGGCGTCGCCCTCGGCTTCGGCGCCCAGAACCTGGTGAAGGACTTCCTGGCCGGCGTGTTCAACATCCTCGAGGACCAGTACGGCGTCGGCGACTCGGTCGACCTCGGTCTCGCCAGCGGCACCGTGGAGGCCGTCGGCCTTCGGGTGACCCGGCTGCGAGATGTGAACGGCACGGTCTGGTACGTCCGCAACGGCGAGATCGTCCGGGCCGGCAACCAGAGCCAGAACTGGGCCCGCACAGTCCTCGACATCACCGTGTCGTACGACGCCGACCTCGACCAGGTGCAGTCCATCCTGCAGGCCGAGGCCACGGCGCTCTACCAGGACCCGGAGTTCCACGACGTCATCATCGAGGCTCCCGCGGTGTGGGGTGTCGAGCGGTTCGACAAAGACGGCGCGGTGGTCCGGGTCGTTCTCAAGACGGCGCCGCTGCAGCAGTGGCTGGTGGCACGCGCCATGCGCCAGCGCATCAAGGCCCGCTTCGACGAGGCCGGCATCCGCATCCCCACCTCGTTCCGCACCACGACCGACGGAGAACCCACGCAGTGAGTGAGCAGACGTTCTATGACGCGATCGGCGGACACGACACGATCAAGCTGATCGTCGACACGTTCTACGAAGGTGTCGCCAGCGACGAGATCCTCCGGCCGCTCTACCCCGAGGAAGACCTCGGTCCGGCGAGCGAGCGGTTCAGGATGTTCCTCGAGCAGTACTGGGGCGGACCCACCACGTACTCCGAGCAGCGCGGACACCCTCGCCTGCGTATGCGACACGCCCCGTTCGAGGTCACTCCCCTGGCGCGCGATCGGTGGCTCGTGCACTTCCGTGAAGGTCTCGACAAGGCTGCCCTGCCACCCGAGCTCGACGCACAGTTCTGGGCGTACGTCGAGCATGCGGCGGCGTTCATGATCAACTCCGCGGACTAGTCCAGCAGTTTGCCGAACACGGCGCGTTCCTCGGCCGTGAACGTACGCGACGTCTGCGCCTCGAGATCGAAGCCCACCAAGAACGACTGGGCACGAGCCAGCACGGCATCACCGTCGGCGAGTTCCGACTCGATCGTGATGGACGCGTCGCCGACCCGGCTGATCCAGCCCCGCACCTGATAGGGCTCACGACGCCAGGTGATCGGCTGGTGGAAGTCCACGCTCACCGTGCCGACGACGAACTGCCCGGAGCTCAACTCCGGCAGGTGGCTCGAGATGAACAGGATGCGGCCTTCCTGGAACAGCTCGAACGTCTTGGTAGGGCCGACCATTCCGTCGGCGTTGAGGTCGCTGCGCCGGATCCGCGACGGCAGCGGGTCGCTCGTGACCTCGGCGCGGGACCTCGGACTCGGCGTCCCGAACGAGGTCGTGATCACCGCATGGGTCGTACGTTCTCCTTCGCGGTCCACGCAGATCTGCTGGGTCACGGTGTCGGACTCGATCTCCGACGCGACCAGCACCGGGTGCCGGGTCAGCAGCAGTGGCCGTACGTACTTGACCGACATGCGCGTGACATCGCGGCCCGGTTCGAGCAGGCCGTCCTCGACCAGCATCGCGCGGCTCTCAGCCGCGTAGTCGACGTAGACCACGTTGTTGACGTGGTTGAGCGAGTCGAGATCGGCCCACCGCATCGGCAGCTCGTGGACGATCCGGCCATTGGAAGGCGCAGCGTTGGGAGGCACCCGCAGATGATGGCAGACACCGCGTCGTGTTGCTGATTGACGCTCAGGCGCTGGCGGTCTCGTCGATCTCGATGAGCGGGTCGCCCTCCTGGACGATCTGACCTACCTCCACCAGGATCTTGCTGACGAAGCCCGACGCCTCGGCATAGACCGGGATTTCCATCTTCATCGTCTCGAGGACGGCGAGCACGTCGCCGACACCGACCTGGTCGCCCTCACGCGCAACGATCTTCCAGACGTTGGCAACGATCTCGGCACGAGCCGCAAACATCAGGCGTTGCCGTGGGTCAGCATGCGCAGCGCGGCGGTCATCCGGTCGCGGGTCTCCTCGGGATGGATCACGTCGTCGACGATACCGGCCTCGGCGGCGAGATAGGGCCGCGCGACCTCCTCGCGATAGACCGCAGCGAGCTCGTCGCGCAACACCTCCGGCTGCTCGGCCTCCTTGAGCGCGCGACGGTGCAGCAGCGCGACCGCGCCACCGGGACCCATCACGGCGATCTCCGAGCTCGACCACGCCCAGTTGACGTCGGCACCGAGCGACGCCGCGCCCATCGCGATGTAGGCGCCGCCGTATGCCTTGCGGACCACGACGGTTAGCTTCGGTGACGTCGTCTCGACGTACGCCTTGAGCAGCTTGGCACCATGCGTGATGATGCCGCGGCTCTCCTCGACCGTGCCAGGTAGGAAGCCGGGCACGTCGACGAAGGTCAGCACGGGCAGGTCGAACCGGCCGCAGAACTCGACGAACCGGGCAGCCTTGACCGCTGCCTTCGAGTCGAGGATGCCGCCGCGGGCGTTGGGCTGGTTGGCCAGGATGCCGACCGCGTGACCATCCAGACGGGCGAACAACGTGAGGATGCTGGGCGCGTGCGTCGGCATCAGCTCGAGCCGCGCACCGTTGTCGAGCACACCGTCGAGCAACGCGTTCATGTCGAAGACGACGCTCGACCGCTCCGGGACGAGACCGGGAAGGCGCTCGACGGCGCCGGGGTTGGACGGCACCGGGCTCTGGCGCTTCTGCGGACCGCCCTTGTGCGTCGGCAGGAACGACAACAGCAGCCGGGTGGCGTGGAACGCCTCTTCCTCGCTGTCGACCTCGAGGTGTGCGACGCCGCTGACCCGGGTGTGGAGGTCGGAGCCGCCGATGTCCTCAGCGGTGACGACCTCACCGGTGGCGGCCTTGACGATGTCCGGGCCGGTCAGGAACATCTGTCCCTGCTCCTTGACCATGATGGTCCAGTCGGTCAGCGCCGGGGAGTATGCCGCGGCACCGGCGCACGGGCCGAGGATCAGCGAGATCTGCGGGATGCGCTTCTGGGCCTCGATGTTGAGCGCGAAGATGCCGCCGCAGCCGTGCAGGGCGAAGATGCCGTCGTGGATGCGGGCGCCGCCCGAGTCGTTGATGTAGACGATCGGGTAGCCCTTGTCGATCGCGAATCGCTGGGCCTTCTGGATGCTCTCGGCCATGACGGCTCCGATCGCACCAGAGGCCACGGCCGCGTCGTGCGAGACGACGACGACCGCGTGCCCGTCGGTGGTGCCCCACCCGGCGATGACACCGCTACCGGTGCCGCCACCTGCCGTGCGCAACGGCGTCATGGGGACGAAGGAGCCGGCGTCGACCAGCATCTCGGCGCGCTCGCGCGCGGTGAAGACCCGCTTGCCCTTGGGCTCGACACGAGAGAACCGATCCCGGCGACGCTGCGTAAGCGTGGCGCGGTGACCGGATTCTTCTGGTGCGGAAACCGTAGGGGGCGTATCGAGATCCTTCACGACGACTCCTAAACATGAGGTTTTCCTCAACTATACACAAACATGAGGGATTCCTCACTTTCTGTCGACGGGTTTCGGGGTGATCTGGCTCTCGCGTGCACTGGCGGTCTGCGATACCGTGCTGATGAGCTTGCTAAGCAAGCGCTTAGGACATTCTTCAGAGGAACATCGTGAAGCACGAAGGAGCAGAACTGTGACTGAACCCCGTACCGCGATCGTCACCGGAGGCGCCCGAGGCATCGGCGCCGGAGTGGCCGAGCGCCTGGCCGCCGACGGATTCAAGATCGCCGTCGTCGACCTCGACGAGGCGTCCTGCTCGGGCACCGTCGAAACGGTCAGCTCGGCCGGCGGCACCGCCCTTGCTGTCGGCGCCAACGTCGGCGACGAGGAGCAGGTCGCGGCAGCGTTCAAGCGCATCGAGGCGGAGCTCGGCGCGCCCACGGTGCTGATCAACAACGCCGGTGTCATCCGCGACAACCTGCTGTTCAAGATGACGACCGACGACTGGGACACCGTCATGAACGTGCACCTACGCGGTGCGTTCCTGATGACGAAGGCCGTGCAGAAGTACATGACCGAGGCCAAGTGGGGCCGCATCGTCAATCTCTCCAGCAGCTCGGCGCTCGGCAACCGGGGCCAGGCCAACTACTCCGCCGCCAAGGCCGGCATCCAGGGGTTCACCAAGACCCTGGCGATCGAGCTCGGCAAGTTCGGAGTCACCGCCAACGCGATCGCCCCGGGCTTCATCCAGACCGACATGACCGCCTCGACCGCCGAGCGTCTCGGGGTCGCCTTCGACGACTTCATCAAGTTCAGCGCGGAGCAGATCCCGGTCCAGCGGGTCGGTCAGCCCGAGGACATCGCGCACACGGTTTCGTTCCTTGTCAGCGAGGGTGCCGGGTTCGTCTCGGGCCAGGTCATCTACGTCGCGGGCGGACCGCTCGGCTGATGGACGACCCGAAGGGCCTCGACCTGGCTGCCCTGCATGCCTGGTTGAGCTCGCATCACCCGGAGCTGGCGCAGGGCAAGCTCTCGGCGAGCCTGATCACCGGCGGAAAGTCCAATCTCACGTACACCGTCAGCGACGGCAGCCAGGACTTCGTCGTACGTCGACCACCGCTCGGGCACGTGCTGGCGACCGCCCACGACATGGGCCGCGAGTTCACCGTGATGGCAGCACTCTCACCGACGGACGTACCCGTGCCCGAGATGCTCGCGCACTGCGAGGACGTCGACGTGATCGGCGCACCGTTCTACGTCATGCAGAAGGTTGCCGGGACGCCGTACGGACGCGCGGCCCAGCTCGAGCCCCTGGGGCCCGAGCGCACCCGGGCGATCACCGAGCGCATGGTTGACACGCTGGCGACGCTGCATGCGGTCGACTACGCGAGCGTCGGGCTCGGCGAGTTCGGCCGCCCGGACGGCTATCTCGAACGGCAGATCCGACGGTGGAAGAAGCAGCTCGACTCCTCCCGCAGCCGTGACCTGCCGGGCATGGACGACCTGATCGCGGAGCTGGAGTCCAGCATCCCCACCGCAAGCGACGGCACGATCGTGCACGGCGACTTCCGGCTCGACAACCTGCTGGTCGACGACGCTGATCAGGTTGCCGCGGTGCTCGACTGGGAGATGAGCACCCTCGGAGACCCGCTGACCGATGTGGCGGTGCTGCTGGCCTATCAGCAGCTCGCCGAGGTCGCTCCCCCGTCAGGTCCCGGCGCCGCGATGGTGACGGACGCTCCGCGGGCTCCGGGCTACCTGCCTCGCGACGAGGTCCTCAAGCGCTACACCGAGCAGTCCGGTCGGGACGTCAGCGACATCGGGTTCCACCTCGGGCTCGCCTTCTTCAAGCTGGCGGTCATCCTCGAGGGCATCCACTACCGGCACGCGCAGGGCCAGACCGTAGGTGCCGGATTCGACGGGATCGGCGACATGATCGAGCCGTTGATCGCGGCGGGACGCTCCGCTTCAAGATAGGGTTGCGGCCGTGACGGCCGAGATCCTCGAACCGCGGCGCCGCCCGACCCAGGAGCGGAGCCACAAGAAGTTCGACCACCTGCTCCTGGTGGCGCGCGAGCTGCTGCTCGAGGTCGGTTTCGAATCGTTCACCTGCGAAGAGGTCGCCCATCGCGCGGAGCTGCCGATCGGCACGCTTTACCAGTTCTTCCAGAACAAGTACGTCATCGTGTGCGAGCTCGACCGGGTCGACGCGGTGTCCGTACGCACGGAGCTCGCCAACTTCACCGAGGCGATCCCGTCACTCGACTGGCTGAAGTTCCTCAACCGCTTCATCGACCACATGGCCGCGATGTGGGTCAGCGACCCGTCCCGCCGCGCGGTGTGGCTCGCAGTGCAGTCGACGCCGGCGACCCGCGCCACCGCGGCGGTGACCGAGCGAGAGCTCGCCGCCGGCGTGGCGCACGTGCTCGCGCCGCTCACGCCGGGCACGCCGCGCGAACGCCGCCAGATCATGGCCGAGGTGCTGGTGCACGTCGTTTACTCGATGCTCAACTTCTCGATCCGCGACGGCCAGGAGCACAGCGAGGCGATCATCGAGCTCAAGCGGCTGGTGACGGCGTACTTGCTGGCCGCCGAGCACGACTGACTCAGCCGCTGTTTGTCAGACCGAGTGCAGCACGACGTAGGCGATCGCGTAGTCGCCGTCGTGGCTGAGCGACAGCTCGAGCGTACGATCCGCGAGCCACTTCGCCACCTCACCGTGCAGGCGTACGCGGGGCCGACCCCAGGCATCCGTCACGACCTCGATCAGCGCGTGGACGTTCTCGTCCATGACCGGGGCCTGGCCGTACAACGACGCCGACCAGGCCTTGATGACGGCCTCCTTCGCGGCCCAGCGGGCGGCGAAGTGACGCGCGGAGTCGGAGGAATGACTCCGCGCGTCACTTCGCTCTCCGGGTGAGAATGCCGCGGCGAATCCGGTGCCGGGCAGGTCGAGCTGGTCCGCGAACGTGGGTACGTGGACCAGGTCGACACCGACTCCGAGGATCGTCACTGGCACGACGCCGATCGATAGACGTCGCCCTCACCCAGTCGTGCCTGCGAGTCGAGAAGCATCGCTGCCTCACGTTCCCGCACTCCCTCGCTGCCGAGGCGGCGATCCGGGCGTTCGTACAACGAGGGGCCGCCGTACATCGCCCGCACCAACCGCATCCGTCCCTCGATGACCCGCATCTGGGCACGGTCGGCGTACGAGTCGCGCTCCTCGTCACTCAGCGTGGCGAGGAAGGCCTGGGGGTTCACGATCGCGATCAGACCGGCGACGTGACCGAAGCCGAGACTCGTGACGAGCCCTGCCTTGAGCTGGCCCGTCGCGAGCGGCTGACGCAGCCAGACGAGGTGCTCGTGCTCGGCCAGGTCGTCGTCGACGCAGTCCAGGCTGCGGTTGGGCGGGATGACGCCGCCGGACAGCACCTGGCACAGCCCGATCAGCTGAAAAGCCGCCGCGCCACCCTTGGCGTGACCGGTCAGGGTCTTCTGCGACATGACGTAGAGCGGATTGCCCTCGCTGCGCCCGATCGCCACGGCCAGCCGCTCGTGCAGCTCCGACTCGTTGCGCTCGTTGACGCCAGTCGACGTGTCGTGCTTGGACAGCACCTCGATGTCGTCCGCTGTGAGGCCGAGCGCGGTCAGCGACTTCGCCAGCGCCGACTCGCGTCCTCCACGGCCGGCGGCGAGGGCTCCGATGCCCGGCGCCGGGATGGACGTGTGCACGCCGTCGGCGAACGAGCCCGCATACGCCACGACACCCAGGACAGGCAAGCCCATCCGTGCGGCGACGTCACCGCGGGCCAGCAGGATCGTGCCGCCACCCTGTGACTCCACGAATCCGCCATAGCGACGATCGTTGGCGCGGCTGAAGTAGCGATCCTCGAGGCCCTTGGCTCGCATCGCCGCGGAGTCAGCCGTTGCCGACATGTCGGCGAAGCCCACGATGCCTTCGGCACTCAGGTCGTCGAAGCCGCCGGAGACGACGAACTCGGCCTTGCCGAGCCGGATCTTGTCCACGCCCTCCTCGACCGAGACGGCCGTGGTGGCGCAGGCTGCGACCGGATGGATCATCGCGCCGTACGAACCGACGTACGACTGCACGACGTGTGCCGCGATGACGTTGGGGAGCGCCTCCTGCAGGATGTCGTTGGGCTTGCTCTCGCCCAGCAGGGTGTTGATGTAGAGCGAGTGCATCGACTGCATACCGCCCATGCCGGTGCCCTGGGTGTTGGCGACAAGTGCCGGGTGGACCCAGCGCATCAGCTCCGACGGCGTGAAACCGCTGGACAGGAACGCGTCGACGGTGCAGACCAGGTTCCACAGCGCCACCCGGTCGATCGAGTCGACCATCTCGGCCGGCACGCCCCACACGGTGGGATCGAAGCCGGTCGGGATCTGGCCACCGACGGTGCGGGTCAGCGCCATGCGGCGAGGGACCCGGATCTCGGTGCCGGCCTTGCGGGTGACCGTCCAGTCCCCGTCCGCCGAGGCGGAGATGACCGTACGTTCGGGGTCCGCGTCGCGGAGTGCCCGCGCCTCGGACTCGCCCGAGACCGTGAACGACAGGTCCTTGTCGAGGAACACCGAAGTCAGCAGCGGTGCCGAGTTGTCGACCATCGAGCCCTCGTCGACATAGCGGCGGATGCCGCAGGCCTCGCGAACGGCGTCCTCGTAGCGATCGGCGAGGTCTGCCTCGTCGACGGCTTCCTGGGTCTCCGTGTCGTACCAGCCGTTGGCGGCCTGGTCCCAAGCCACGAGGCCGGTCGTCCACGCCAGCTCGAGGATGCCGGCCGCCGACAGCTCGTCGGAGACCTCCACCTCGAATCGCGTGCGCGAGGAACCGTACGGACCGAGCTCGCCCGCACCCACGATGACCACGAGGTCCTCGGGGCGTGCCTCGACGGGCGCCCATTCCAGCTGCTCAACGCGGTCGAGCTGCGCCGGGGAGGCGGCGAGCGCCGCAATGACGTCGCTGTCGTCCTCCTCAGGAGTCTTCGCGAGCTCGAGGTCCGCGGCGAGTGCCCGCATGTCGAGCTGCGCCCCGGCGAGTCCACCGGTCAGGTCGACCGTGAGCGGTCCGGCCAGCGCCGCCTCACGTGCGGTCAGCAGGCAGGTCTCCAACAGCGCTTCGGCCATTCCGTCGGGCGACCAGGTGCGTACGCCGGCAGCCTCGACGGCCTCGACCAACGGGTCGTTTCCGCCCATCAGCCCGGTGCCGCGCACCCAGCCGATGATGGCGTGCGCGAGGGTGACCCGGTCGGCCCAGGTGCGCTCGGCGCCCCATTTGGTGACGATCGCGTCGAGCGCGGCCTTGGCCTCGCCGTACGCCCCGTCGCCACCGAACATGCCGCGGTTGGGCGAGCCGGGCAGTACGACATGCAAGCGGGCCGAGATGTCGCGTTCGCGGATCGTGGAGGAGAGTGCACCGATCAGCCGCTCGACCGACCACAGGAGGACTCGCATTTGGATCTCGGCGCGACTACCGGCATCCGTCATCTCACCGGCCACGCGGCCAGCGGCGAACGGGAACAACAGCGTCGGAGTCATCGCGGGCTTGGCGACCGTGGTCGTGCCGGCGCGGGTCTGCGTCTGCTCGGTGGTGAGCCAGCTCGCGAGGGCGTCGACGTCGGCGAAGGACGCCATGTTGGCCGGGACAACCCAGAGGGCCGCGCCGTTGACCGCGTTGGCGCGGTACAGCTCGCGATAGAACGCCAGTCGCTTCGAGTCAAGACCCGAAGTGGTGGCGACAACTGTCGCACCGCCGGCGAGCAGTCGGCCGACCACGGAGGCGGCGATCGAGCCCTGGCTCGCGCCGGTCACGACCGCGACGTCGTCGGCCCACTGACCGTCGACCTCCGACCGCGCATCGGCGGCGATCCGGGTGAACCGATCGGCGAGGGCGCCTTCGGCATGGCTGGCGTACCACTCGGCCTGTGCGGCGACAGCCTTGCCGGCACCGACGAAGCTGACCTCGAGGTCCTCACCGGTCGCCAGGCGCGCGAGGTCCTCCCGGGCACTGGCCCAGCGGTCGT
>JAWWPE010000433.1:0-3352 GCA_033850895.1 Nocardioidaceae bacterium
GCGGAAGCCTTCCGGGCGGCTGTCATCGGAGTAGAGCGCCGGTGCCGAGCGGTACAACGCGTTGAGATCGCTGACCAGGCCCAGCACCCCGACGTGCAGCGGGTCGGCGAGCTGGTGCCAGTCCAGCGAGCGCGACTCCGCCCACTCCCCCTCCTGACCGAACTCGCCGCCCATGAACAGCATCTGCTTGCCGGGATGCGCCCACATGAACGCCAGCAGTGCGCGCACGCCAGCCGCCTTGTTCCAGGCGTCGCCGGGCATGCGTTGCCACAGTGACCCCTTGCCGTGGACGACCTCGTCGTGCGACAGCGGCAGGATGAAGTGCTCGCTCCACGCGTAGTCGATCGAGAACGTCATCTCGCCGTGGTGATAGGACCGATGCACGGGCTCGTGCCCGAGGTAGTCGAGGGTGTCGTGCATCCAGCCCATGTTCCACTTGAAACCGAATCCGATGCCGCCGCTGTCGGTCGGGCTGGTGACGCCCGGCCACGCGGTCGACTCCTCGGCGATCATCAGCACGCCCGGATGGTGCTTGTAGACCGTCGCGTTGAGCTCCTGCAACAACTGCACCGCCTCGAGGTTCTCCCGCCCGCCGTGGACGTTCGCGACCCAGCCGCCGGCGTCGCGGGAGTAGTCGAGGTAGAGCATCGAGGCCACCGCGTCGACCCGCAGACCGTCGAGGTGGAACTCCTCGAGCCAGAACAGCGCGTTGGCGACCAGGAAGTTGCGGACCTCCGGGCGGCCGAAGTCGAAGACGTACGTGCCCCAGTCGGGTTGCTCGCCGCGGCGCGGGTCCGGGTGCTCATACAGGGCCGTGCCGTCGAATCTGGCCAGCGCCCACTCATCCTTCGGGAAGTGCGCGGGCACCCAGTCGACGATGACGCCGAACCCACGCTGGTGCATCTCGTCGACGAACCAGCGGAAGTCGTCGGGCGATCCGAACCGCGCGGTCGGCGAGTAGTAGGACGTGACCTGATAACCCCAGGAGCCGCCGAACGGATGCTCAGCGATCGGCATCAGCTCGACGTGCGTGAAGCCGGTCTCGGTGAGGTAGTCGGCCAGCTCGTCGGCCAGCTCGCGATAGTCCAGCCCGGGCCGCCAGGACCCGAGGTGCATCTCGTAGATGCTGATCGGCGCGTCGAGCCACTGCGTCGAGTTGCGGGTCGCCAGCCACGAGTCGTCGTGCCAGGTGTGCTGCGGATCGACGACCACGGATGCCGTCGCCGGGGGCACCTCGGTCCCGAAGGCCATCGGGTCGGCCTTCTCGTGCCAGCTGCCGTCGCGGTTCTGGATCCGCAGCTTGTAACGGGTCCCCGCGCCGATCTCCGGCACGAACAGGTCCCACACGCCGGAGCCCCCGAGGGATCGCAGGTGGTGGCCGCCGCCGTCCCAGCCGTTGAAGTCACCGGCGACCTGGACGGCTTGCGCGTTGGGCGCCCAGACGGCGAAGGACGTCCCGGTCACCGGGCCGTCGGCGGAGTCGTACGTGCGGAGGTGGGCGCCGAGCACCTCCCACAGGCGTTCGTGCCGCCCCTCGCTGATCAGGTGCAGGTCCAGCTCCCCGATCGCCGGCGGCCAGGGGCTGAGAGTTGCGTCGGTCATACGATCTCCCCTTCAGTCATGAGGCGGTGGATCGACGACAACGGCACCGTCAGCCAGTCCGGGCGGTTGGCGTGCTCGTACGCGACCTCGTAGACCGCCTTGTCGAGCTCGAATGCCCGGAGCAGCGCGGCGTCCTCGCGCGGATCGCGGTCGGCGACCTCGGCGTAGCCATCACAGAACGCCGCACGGTTGCGGCGGGCCCAGAGCATGGCTCGGTCGGTACGGGCCGGGTCGTCGGGCTGGCCGACCAACAGCTGTTGTGCGGCGTAGTCGAACGAGCGGAGCATCCCGGCCACGTCACGCAGCGGCGACCGCAGGGCGGACCGCTCCGCCAGAGAGGCGGCCGGCTCGCCCTCGAAGTCCAGCAGCAGCCAGCCGTTGATCGTCCGCAGCACCTGGCCGAGATGGAGGTCGCCGTGGACGTATTGCATCTGCAACGGCCCGGGCACCTCGGCGAGGGCGGTGAACTCCGCACGGATCGCCGCGGCGTGCTCGGTCAGCTCGCGCACATCGGCGGTCACCAGGTCGAGACGCGCGACCATGGCCTCCACCGTGTGGGCGAGCTCCGCGGAGTCGGCCGGCTCGGTGCCCAGTGCCTGGGCGAGATCCGCATGCACGGTGGCGACGGCCTTGCCCAGGCGGAACGCCTCGCCGGCGAAGTCCCCACCCAGCTCCTCGGGTGGCAGGTCCCGCTCGGCCATGAAGTCGCGGACGCTCGTCGTCGCCATGACCCAGCCGTCGGCGGCGTCGGGCAGGAAGCGCTGCATCATGGCGATGGTGAACTCCTCGCCGTCCAGCTCGCCGGTGATCGAGCCCAGGGGTTCGGCGATGTGCTGGCAGCCGACCCGTTTGAGCGCGCGATGGAGCAACAGGTCCTTGTTGACGCCGGTGGTCAGCTTGCGGAACAGCTTGAGGATGTACTGGCTGCCGTAGATCAACGACGTGTTGCTCTGCTCGGTGGTGATGGGATGTGCCCTCAGCCCGGTGGTCAGCTCCACGCCCGGTTCGTGCTCGAACCGGAGGCCATCGATCTCGCCGCCTCGGGCGATCAGGGTCAGCAGGATCTCGGTCAGGTCGGCGTCTCCGCTGGCCTCATAGCAAGCCAGGCCGGCGTCCTCCACGCCGATCGAAGCCGACGCCGCCACGTCCGGAAGCTGGGTCTGCCGGCTGCCGATCAGCAGCTGGTAGGCCTCACGGCGGTCCTCCTGCTCGACCTCGACGACCAGATGGATCAACAACGGATCGCCGTCGAGCAGCGTCGTCCACGTGAGTGGCCGTACGGCGCTGATGTCGCGGTCCTTGCCACCGAACCAACGCTGGGTCGGCAACCAGGCGGGCAGTGCGGCCGCGACCTGGTTGACGAGATCGTCTCGGGACACTGCAGACTCCTCGGTCTCGAGCGGTCCACTCATAGCTGGCTCCTCCTCTCGCCCTCGTCGCCGATCTCCGACAGCTGGAACCAGTAGAAGCCGTGGCCAGGGAGCGTCAGCAGATAGGGCAGCTCACCGATGCGGGGGAAACGTACGCTGCCGGTCAGCTCGACCGGCGTGAAGCCGAAGTGCTCGGACAGGTCGAGCTCGACCGGCTGCGGGAACCTCGACAGGTTGTTGACGCACAGCACGACGTCCCGCTCACCGTCCGGACGGACCCACACGCGTTTGTAGGCCAGCACGCTCGGGTTGGAACCGCCGAGATCGACGAACTCGCCTTCGGCGAAGGCCAGGTGTTCCTTGCGCACGGCGATCATCCG
>JAWWPE010000436.1:0-3809 GCA_033850895.1 Nocardioidaceae bacterium
CGTCCGGCGTCCAGGTGTGGAACGGCACGGCGCCCATCTTGAACAGCAGCCCGACCGCCATCAGCGCGATCGCGGCGAGCAGCATGTTGACGCCGCCGGTGCGGGCCGTGACGGCGGTGTCGATGTCGGACAACCGGAAGCTGCCGGCGTAGCCGTACGCCAGCGCAATCCCGTACAGGAAGAACGCCGACGAGAACGCGCCGAGCAGGAAGTACTTGAGGGCGGCTTCCTGGCTGAGCAGGCGGCGGCGGCGCGCGAGGCCGCACAGCAGGTAGAGCGGCAGGCTCAGCACCTCGAGCGCCACGAACATCGTGAGCAGGTCGTTGGACGTCGCGAACAGCATCATGCCGACCAGCGCGAACATCGCCAGCGGGAAGACCTCGGTGTGCTCGATACGGTGTGAGATCGCCTCGGACTCGCTCGCCGATCCGGGCGGATCGGAGGCTCGGCCGGTGAATGCGCTGAGACCACCCTCCAGCCGTCGCTCGGCGAACAGCAGCATGCTCATCAGTCCGAAGATCAGCAGGATGCCCCAGGTGAAGACGCCGGGTCCGTCGATCGAGACGGCGCCCTCCGCCCCGATCTGGCCACGGGCGAGGTGCCCGCCGCCGATCTTGTGCAGGTGCTGGAAGACGTAGACCGTGTCGACCAGCGCGGCAATCACACCGGCGATCGCGAGCCCGGCCTGGACCGGGAAGCGGGTCGCGCGAGGCCATACCGCCTCGATCACGACGCCGAGGGTGGCCACGCCGGCGATGATGAACAGCGGTGCCAGCAGGGAGTACTCGATCGAGGGACCGGCGATCTTGGGGAGGTCAGCGGCGAATGTCGTCATCAGTGGCCTCCGTCCTTGATCGTGATGGATCCGATGTCGACCGGGCTCTTGGGCTCCGGGTCACCCTTGCCGATATGGCTCGCGACGTCGTCGATTGCCGGGTTGATCACATTGAGCAGCGGCTGCGGGAAGAGGCCCAGCCCGATGATCAGCACCAACGCCGGAGCGAGTGCGCCGATCTCGCGGTGGGTGAGCTCGCTGACGCCCTGGTTGTCCTCTCGGAGCGGACCGGTCATGGTGCGTTGATACATGATCAGGATGTAGAGCGCCGCCAGCACGATGCCCAACGTGGCGAAGGCCGCCGCCGGGATCGATCGGGTGAATGTGCCGGCCAGCACCATGAACTCGGAGATGAAGGGCGCAAGACCCGGCAGCGACAGGCTCGACAAGCCCGCGATCAGCAGGATGCCCGACATGATCGGGGCGATCTTCTGCACTCCCCCGAAGTCGGAGATCTTCGCCGAGCCGCGGCGCGCGATCATCATGCCCGTGACCAGGAACAGCGCAGCGGTCGAGAGGCCATGGTTGAACATGTAGAGGGTCGAACCGGCCATCGACGTCGTGGTGAACGCGAAGATGCCCAGGATGATGAAGCCGAAGTGCGACACCGAGGTGAAGGCGATGAGCCGCCGGATGTCGTCCTGCCCGACCGCAAGCAGCGCGCCGTACAAGATGCTGATCACCGCGAGCGTGATGACGACCGGACTGGCCCAGTCGGACGCTCCCGGGAAGATGCCGAGGCACCAGCGCAGCATGCCGAACGTGCCGATCTTGTCGACCACGCTGACCATCAGCACCGAAGTGCCGGGCGTCGACGAGGCGGCCGCGTCGGGCAGCCAGGTGTGCAGCGGCCACAGCGGAGCCTTGATCGCGAACGCCGCCATGAAGCCGAGGAACAGCAGCCGCTCGGTGGTGGTGCTGAAGTGCACATTCTGCAGATCGCTGAGCAGGAACGACGCGTGGCCGGCGCGCGAGCTCTCGACGTACAGCCCGACGATCGCGGCCAGCATCAGGAGGCCGCCGACCAGGTTGTAGATCAGGAACTTCACCGCGGCGTACGACCGGTTGGGGCCGCCGAATGTGCCGATCAGGAAGTACAGCGGGATCAGCGTTGCCTCGAACAAGACGTAGAACAGGAATGCATCGGTGGCCGAGAACGCACCGATCGCGAGGCCTTCGACCGCGAGCATCCAGGCGAGGTAGGCGTTGGTGCCCTTCGCGTCGGGCAGGCGGTCGCCCCACGCCGCGAGGATCACGATCGGCGTCAGGACCGTGGTGAGCAGGATCAGCGTGATGCCGATGCCGTTGACGCCGACCGAATAGTAGGCGCCGAAGGCCTTGATCCACTCGTGCTTCTCGGTCATCTGGTAGCCGCCGGAGTCGGTGTCGAACTTCGCGAGCACGACGAGCGACAGCGCGAGCGTGACCAGCGAGATGCCCAAAGCGGCATACTTCGCCCGCGTGTAGGGCGCCGAGCCACGCGGCAGCATGGCCAGCACGACGGCTCCCGCGATCGGGATCGCGGCAAGGATTGTCAGGATCATGCGAGGGTCACCACCAGGAGAGCCAGGAGTACGAGGGCGGCGCCGCCGAACATCATCAGGGCATAGGAACGGACATAGCCGGTCTGCGGCTGGCGCAGCAGCTGCGAGGTGTCGCCGAGCCGGTCAGCGATGCCGGTGACCAGGCCGTCGACACCCTTGCCGTCGAACCAGACCAGGAACCTCGTGAGGTGCGTTGTCGGGCGTACGACGATCGCGTCGTTGAGCTCATTGCCGTACAGCTCGTGACGGCCGGCGCGGGTGAACACCGACACCGAGCTGTCCGCTGGTGTCTCGCCGGCGATCGGGCGCCGCGTGTAGAGCAGGAAGCCGGCCGCGATGCCGACCACGACCACCGCGAGCGCCAGCAGGCTGATCGAGAGCGCCGAGATGGGCAGGTCCTCCTCCGGGACCTTGCCGACCACGGGGGCAAGCCATTCAGGGATCCAGTTGCCGAGCAGCAGGAGACCGCCCAGCGCGGACGCCGCGGCCAGCACCAGCAACGGCACCGTCATGACCTTGGGCGACTCGTGGGGGTGGACATCGTCCTGCCAGCGCTTCTCGGAGAAGTAGGTCATCATCATCATCCGCGTCATGTAGAACGCCGTGACGCCCGCGCCGAGGAGGGTGCCGAGACCGACCCAGATGTTGTGGTCGAACGCGCCCTCGATGATCTTGTCCTTCGACCAGAAGCCGGCGAACGGCGGGACGCCGATGATCGCGAGGTAGCCGAGGGCGAATGTCGCGAACGTGTAGGGCATCGCCTTGCGCAGACCGCCGTAGTGCCGCATGTTGACGTCGTCGCCCATGCCGTGCATGACCGAGCCGGCACCGAGGAAGAGATTGGCCTTGAAGAAGCCGTGGGTGATCAGGTGGAAGATCGCGAACGCGTAGCCCGCCGGGCCGAGTCCGGCGGCCAGCATCATGTAGCCGATCTGGCTCATCGTCGAACCGGCGAGGGACTTCTTGATGTCGTCCTTGGCACAACCGATCCAGGCACCGGCGAGCAGCGTCACCAGGCCCACGATGATGACTGCGGTGCGAGCGGCCTCGGAGGCGTCGTAGATGCCATTCGAGCGGACGACGAGGTAGACGCCGGCGGTGACCATGGTTGCCGCGTGGATGAGGGCGGAGACCGGGGTCGGCCCCTCCATCGCGTCGAGCAGCCAGCTCTGCAACGGCACTTGGGCCGACTTGCCGCAGGCGCCGAGGAGCAGGAGAAGGCCCAGCGCGGTGGCGACGCCGTTGGAGGCACCGGGCGCGGCGGCGTTGACCGCACCGATCGCGGTGGTGCCGAACTGGGCGAACATCAGCATGATCGCGAGCGCCATGCCGAGGTCGCCGACGCGGTTGACCACGAATGCCTTTTTGGCGGCTGCCGCGGCGGACTCCTTGTGCTGCCAGAAGCCGATCAGCAGGTACGAGGCCAGGCC
>JAWWPE010000015.1:0-8944 GCA_033850895.1 Nocardioidaceae bacterium
ACGCCAAGGGCGATGCGAAGGCCAAGGAGTACGCGAAGGCCCTCGACGCCTGGAGCCAGAACGAGGAGGACCTGCTGGCGGCGGCCTCGAGCGCGAACGACGGGTTGTGGGACTTCAACGACGCAACCACCAAGAAGTCCCTGGCGAACCAGAAGGTCGCCTGCGACCGGGTGCTGACTCTCCGTGCCTCCGCTGCGAAGGATGCTGCGGCGGTCCCCAAGGCTCCCGACACGGTTTTCAAGATTCTGAGCTCCGCTGAGCGTAAGGCGCTCAAGGACTCTGCGGCCCGTGAGAAGGCGATCAAGGCCTACGCCAAGGCGGTCGATGGGGTCATGGTGCAGCTGCGCAGGGACTGCCGCTGGAACATCAAGTCGAACTCGACGAAATTCGGCGACTCCGGTGCGAAGAAGATCTTCGGCCAGGCCAAGAATCTCCTGTTGAAGCCCGGCCACACCGCGGGCAACTACTACTGCCCCTCATCGGCAAAGGTTGCCTGCCTCCCCGCCACGGTGGGCCAGCGCACGCAGTACGCCTCGCTGATCCTCAAGGCGCTCAAGGTCGACAAGGCCTACAACATGAAGAGGTTCTTCGCTGCAGGCTCGTGCGACTCGACGTCATACGGGAAGCTGTGCTCGTCGCTCAAGGCGGACCTGGCGTCCTACTACGCCAACTTCGGGGATTACAGCGCCGTCTTCAAGTCGGTTGACCCTTCCAACACAAAGCTCAAGCAGGAGTACGAGCGGATGAAGAAGGGCAACAAGGCTTCCGACCGGTCGTTCAAGAAGGCCTTGTTCAAGGCACACCCGGACTTCAAGTCCGATCCTCGGGTCTCGAAGTATCCGTTCTGGACGGACGCCTACTTCGATGCCTCCGCGGGCAACGCGATCGCGAGCCTGGACAAGCTCAAGAAGGCCATACCGCATGTCCCCGGCGGCGGCGGCTCAGTCGATGCCCTGGGCGGGCTCGGGTACGTCCTGCCGCGCTAGCGGTCGCGCGACATCGTTCAGGACCGGACAGCCGTGGCCAGCTCGCGTACGTCAGCGTCGGTCACGTCGGGGCCGGTTCGCCCGGTGACGTCGTCATAGACGTCGATCAGTCCGCCTAGGTCCTTGACCATCCGGCGAGCCCGGGCCGGTCCGTTGCCGCAGTCGGCGAGACATTCACCCGAGGCGGCGATGCGGTGTGCGATGACGAGCGCGGTCACGGCGTACGCCTCGTCGGCACCGAGCTCGGGCGACAACACGAACGGGAACATCCGGGACGCCTGCTCGTGGAACGCCGCGTGCTCAGCGTCGAGGTCGCCGAGGACCGTCGGGAACGCTATCGCGTCGGCGAATGCCTGACGCACGTCGTGCTCGTCGCCCTCGCGTCCCAGCCACGACTCCGCGCGGGTGACGGCGGCGAGCGCACGGGGGCGCGCGGCCGGGTCCAGCAACCCGATCAGCTGGCGTGCCTGGGCGATCCGCAGGTGGGCACGTAGATCGGAAGAGTCCTCGGTGGTGCCGAACAGCCGGCTGACCAGGGGCACGAGCCGAGGCCGGTCGTGGTCGAGCAGGAGGTCGTTGGTCGTACGGGCCTCATGGGCGAGGATCGGATGCGTGCACTCTGGCCGGTCGCTCCACTCCTCACCGGCGAGCAGGGAGACGTACTCCATCACGCAGGCTTCGCCGGCGTCAGCATCGTGCGCCCCGTGCGAAAGGGTGGGGAGGAAATCGGGGACAGTCATGGACACTCCATCTTCGACGCTGCAGTACGCCGTCGAGTGCGGCGTCCCGAGATGATTCTCCCCCGACGTGCCAAGGAGTGCGAGCACTCGGCGGCGGAGACCGGGCCTGCGCCGTGTCGGTGACTGGTTAGGGTGCAGTCATGTCTCTCGCCCCGTTGACCACCCGTCTGCGTCGCAAGGCGAAACGGGTCCTCGGCCGTCAGTCATCCGCAGCCTCGCCGGCGGAGGCCTTGAAGCCCAAGGCCGCCAAGCCGCTCGCGGTCGGTCCGGGAGGCATCCCCGGGCGCCACCTGCGTGTCGTTGCCCCCGTTGAGGAGGGCGACCTGGTCCTCGACCGTGAAGGATCCGACCCGACCGAAGCCGCGGCGGTACGCGCCGGTTGGCAGCTCATCGAGGCGCACGAACGGCTCAGTCGCCGGGCCGCTCGCAATGTCTTCGGGCGCGAGCTCGAAGCCTGGCACCGCTATGCCGAGGAAACGACCCCGGCCCTCAAGGCGGCCGACAAGATCTCGCCGGTCGAGGAGAGCCGCAACAATCTGTTGCGCTATCGGCGCACGATGGACTTCGCCCGGCCCGGAGAGCGGGTGTTCGACGTGGGAGTCGGGCACGGCTACCTGGCGGCCCAGCTGGTCACGCATCGGCAGGTCGCCTCCTATCACGGCATCGAGGTGATGCCCGACTACCTTCCGGTGGCTCGGGAGCTGTTCGAGAACAACGGACTGGCCGACGCCGACATCGATCTGCGAGTCGGCGATCTGTACGACCTCACCCGCGAAGATGTCGCCGCAACCGGCGCGAACCTGGTGATCTGCTGCGAGGTCCTCGAGCACGTGCCGGACGCCGAGCGGGCACTCCGGACTCTCGCTGACGCCCTGCCCGACGGCGCCGACCTGCTCTTCTCGGTGCCGTTGCATGGCCGCGGTGAGGCGACGTGGGGTCATGTCTCTGTCTTCGACGTGGCCCGGCTCAAGGTGATGCTGGACCGGGCCGGTCTCTACGCCCACCACGTCGAACCGCTGGCGAACGTGTGGTCGCTCATCGTCGCCTCTCGAGACCCAGGACTGTCGGAGCGGGTGCGTGCAGCTGGCGGACGCCCGCCGCACCGGGCCAACGTCCCGCTCGTGAAGGAGCGTGACTTCGTCTATCCGAAGAACACCGAGCTGACCGCAATCGACGGGACCGACGTGGTTGCCGACCCGGACGACGACGAGCTCGTACGGTGCCGCCTGTCAGGTAGCGGCGGCGTGTCCGTGCCGGTGACCGGCCTGGAGTCGTTGCGGTTGTTCTTCGACTTCACCGACACCGATCAGGTGGAGCGTTTCGTCGCGACGGCATACACCGGAACCACGCAGGTCGGCGAATGGAGCTGGTCGCCGCAAGCCGGACAGTTCGAGCCGCGGATCCAGCGATTCGCACTGCGGCCCGGCGAACGGGGTGCTCGGTTCGTGTCGGGTCCGCACAAGGACGTCGCCGGCGCCGATCGGGTCGAGCTCAGGGCCGTCGTCGGTCCGGGGGCGACCGCTGCGTTCGGGTTCAAGGTCGCGTACTTGCCGTAACCTTCATGGATTTGTCATCTGGAGACGGACGGCAGATTTGCCATGTTGTGACTACCATCACGTATGGAGTTTGAGAGAACCGCTCGAGCCATCCTCGCAAACATCGAGAAGGTCATCGACGGCAAACCTGAAGCGGCCGAAGCCGCACTTGTCGTCTTCCTCGCGGAAGGCCATCTGCTCATCGAAGACGTGCCAGGCGTCGGCAAGACCGTACTTGCCAAGGCGCTGGCGAGGTCCGTCAGCTGCTCGGTCCGCCGCATCCAGTTCACGCCCGATCTGCTGCCGTCCGACATCACCGGCGTCTCGGTCTACAACCAGGCCGATCGAGAGTTCGAGTTCAAGCCCGGTGCGGTGTTTGCCAACATCGTGATCGGCGACGAGATCAACCGCGCATCGCCCAAGACCCAATCGGCGCTCCTGGAGGCGATGGAAGAGCGGCAGGTGACCGTCGACGGCACCACCTACGAGCTGGGCAGCCCGTTCACCGTCGTCGCGACGCAGAACCCCTACGAGATGGAGGGCACGTACGCCCTTCCCGAAGCCCAGCGTGACCGGTTCATGGCACGCATCTCGATGGGCTACCCCTCGCCGGCGGCCGAGCTCGAGATGGTGCAGGGCCGCGACACCAGCAATCCGTTCGATGGGCTCGAAGCGGTCGCGTCGATCGAGGACGCCCAGGCCATGATCGCCGCCGCGCGAGCCATCTTCGTCTCGCCGGCGGTCGAGCAGTACGCCGTCAACATCACCCAGGCCACTCGCTCCGACAGCGAGCTCAGGCTCGGCGCCAGCCCTCGTGCCACGCTGCAACTGGTGAGGGCGGCGAAGGCCCGAGCCGCGGTGCAAGGACGCGACTACGTGTTGCCCGACGACATCGACACGCTGGTCCCGGTGGTCCTGCCGCACCGGCTCATCCCGATGCGTGGAGTGGCCAACGCCGAAGACGTGATGCGGCGCATCGTCGCCGAGACGCCCGTGCCCGCCGGGGCCGTCCAACCGAGTTGACGCAGATGTCTGACAGCACCGCCGAGCACCACGGTCTGCGCGAAGGCGTCAGATCCGTGGTGCTGACGCGCCGCGGCGTGGGTTTCCTGATCGCCTCGTTGGTGTGCTTCGTGGCGGCGCCCGTGTTCTCCGTGCCTGCACTGTTCTTCGCCACCGCACTGCTGCTCGCGCTGGTGGTCTTCTCAGGACTGTTCGTGTTCGTCGGCCATTCGCGGATCAGGATCGAGCGCTCGTTCACCCCACAGGTCGTGTCTCCCGGACACATCGCGCGGGCGACGCTCAGGGCCACGAACCTGGCGATGTTGCCGTGCCTCGAGGCCAAATGGGATGATCAGCTCCCGCACGGCATCTCCGGAGACGCGTCCGGCATCCTCCCCGCACTTGGTGGCAATCGGCAGAGCGACTCGCGGGTGTCCTTCTCGTACGGCCTCCAGGGTCTGCGTCGCGGTCGCCATGCGGTCGGTCCCTTGCGCGTGCATGTGCTCGACCCGTTCGGGCTGGTGTTTCGCCGGCACGCCTTCGGCAGCAAGGAGTCGTTGATCGTGCTTCCGCGCCGCATCGAGCTGAAGTCGATCTCGCCCCGTGGGGCCAGCGACGACGGGGCCACCCGGCCGGCTCCGCAGTACGTCGGCGTCGGCGACGACGATGTGATCGCTCGCGCCTATCTCCCCGGTGACGCCATGAAGCGGATGCACTGGAAGGCCACGGCTCATCGCGGCCAGCTGATGGTTCGGCAGGAGGAGCAGCAGATCAATCCGCGGGCGGGCATCTTCATCGACTGTGAGCCCCGTACCCAGGGCACCGCGCGCGACGTGCAGGGGGAGTGGGAGCACTCGTCGACGTTCGAGTGGTGCATCGTCGCCACGGCTTCGATCGTCAACCACCTGACCCGGGCGGGCTATGTCGTGACGTTGCAGTCCAGCAGCGCTGCCATCGACCGGGCGATCGCCGACGGACAGGACTCGCTCGAGGACGCCATGGTCGATCTCGCGGTGATCGAGCCCGACGCGCGCGACCACGACCGCGCCGCGTCGCCCGAACGCGCAGCCTTCGCGATAGTGGGTCGCCTCGACCTGACGCGCGCGGAGCACTGGGTCGACACGATTGCCGGCGCTCGCAACGTGCATGCCTTCGTCGCCGCCGGCACGTCTGAGGCAGCGCTCGAGGTGCTCGAACGGGCAGGCTGGCGGGTCGTCATCTATCGCCCCTCCGACGACGTGGCCGAGCGATGGTCGCAGTTCGACGGGAGCAGCACGTATGTTGCGAGCTGACCCAGCGGCCCAGCGCGCCGTGCGCCGCACGACCCGTGACACCTGGATCGATCATGGCATTCTGGCCGCCGCCTTCGCCATCTTGCTGGGTGGCTTCGCCCCAGTCGTGCATGGCGGTTCCTGGTGGGTCACCACCGTGCTCGTGGTGCTGCTCGCGGGGCTGACCTGCGGCATCCTTCGCGCGCTAGGCGTGCGTTGGGTCGGACCGATAGCGCTCCTCGTCGAGCTGATCGCGCTGGCCTGGATCTTCGTCCCGTCAACGCTGCTGGTCGTCTTCCCGACACCGTCGACCTTTCACGCGTTCGGAAGCCTGCTCGACTCCGCGCACAACACGATCCTCATCGACAAGGCGCCGGTCACCGCGTCCAAACCGGTGGTGTTCCTGCTGGCGGGTGCCTTCGGCTTGTTGGTCATCATCGCCGACGAGCTGCTCGAACGTGCCAGGTCGGCCGTCACGATCGGAGGACTGCTCCTCGCGGTGTTCCTGACGCCCGCGATGATCGCCGGGAAGACCCCGTCGGTGTGGTTGTTCGTGGTCGTCGCCGCGCTGTGGCTGATGATCCTGCGGAGTCGCACCCGGCAACGTACGGTCGGCACCTGGCAGTCCCGCGTGCCCGTGCTGCTCGTGACGGGTGCGGCGCTCGGCGCCACAGTGGTGCTGCCGCCGGTGCTGCCCGACATCACCGCAGTGGCAGCCGACTGGGGCAAGCCGCCGCCGTCGGTGTTCGGCCGCGGCATCAACCCGATCCTGCACCTGGGGCAGAACCTCCGCCGCAGCAGCGACACGGTGGCGCTCACGTACCAGACCTCGAGGTCGACCCCGCCGTACCTAAAGGTCGCGACGCTGCGCGACTTCACCGGCAAGACCTGGAAGCCTTCCGGCACGAGTAACACGGATCAGTTCGAGGGGCAGTTTGGACTGCACCACGACATCAAGGCGCACGAGGACTCCACCAAGATCACGATCCGAAACCTGCGGAGTGTGCTGCTCCCGGCGCCGTACCCGGCGGAGGATCTCGCAGGACTGAAAGGCAGCTGGCTGTTCCAACGGATGGGCCAGACGATCAAGTCCGAAAACTCCGACACCCACGGCCAGACCTACACCGTCAAGAGCCTGACGATCGAGCCGACCGCGAAGCAGATGCGTCAGCTCGTCACGGTTGTCGGCCCGTCTCTCAAGCCGTTCGTGGCTCTGCCGAGCACCATCCCGTCGGTGATCGGCGACACCGCGCGGAAGGTCACCTCCAACGCTCCGACCGACTACGACAAGGCGCTGGCCCTGCAGAAGTACCTCCGCGATGGCGACTTCACGTATTCGACGACGGCACCTGTCGCCCACGGCTATGACGGCAACGGGATCGGTGTCATCGCGGCATTCCTGAAGCAGAAGCAGGGCTACTGCGTGCATTTCTCGTCGACGATGGCCGTCATGGCGCGCACGCTCGGCATCCCCGCGCGGATCGCGGTTGGTTACGCGCCGGGCAGGGTCATCGGCGTCTCGGACACCCAGAACGTCTACCAGAACACCTCGGACGATCTGCATGCCTGGCCGGAGCTGTATTTCCAGGGCGCAGGCTGGATCGGCTTCGAGCCCACACCGGGCGTCGGTTCTCCGACTGCGTTCCCCGAGGCGAAGGGAACCAAGGCGCCGGACGACATCAACAATGGCAACGACCTCAACAAGCCCGGTGACACCGGGCAGTCCAACCTCGCCGACTCGCACAATGGCGGCGGATCGACGGTCCTGTCCCCGGCCACGGCGTCCCGGACCGCCGGCGTGACGACTGCGAGCCTGTTCCTGCTGCTTCTCGTGCCGTGGTTGCTGCGCGTGGCCCGTCGACGCTGGCGCATGCGTCCGGGTGCGCGTTCGCCCGATCGGTTGTGGCGCGAGCTGGAGGACACCGCGCTCGACTTCGGCATCCCAGCCTCGATCGCGGACACTCCGCGAGGATTCGCCGGGCGGCTTCGCACACGTCCTGGGGTCGACGCCGAGGCGCTTGATCGGCTGCTGCTTCGCGTGGAGCGGAGTCGCTATTCTCGCGAGGGCTCCGGTGGCAACAGCGGAGCGCAGGATCTGCAGGCGGTCATCGCGTCGGTGAGGTCAGGCGCAACGAAGACGGAACGTCTGCGCGCGTCCGCGTTGCCGCGTTCGCTGGCCGGCCGCCGCACGTTTGTCCCCGTGCCGGGTCTCGCCACCTGACACCGGTTCAGGCCAGCGCCTCGCGACCGTGCGGCTCGAGCCAACCGGACTCATCGGGCCCCTTCGGGACGATGCCGGTGGGATTGATGTCGCGGTGCACCACGTAGTAGTGCTTCTTGATCTGGGCGAAGTCGATCGTGCCCCCGAACTCCGGGATCTGGAACAAGTCGCGGGCATACGCCCACAGCACCGGCATCTCGGCGAGCTTCTGCCGGTTGCACTTGAAATGCCCGTGGTAGACCGCGTCGAAGCGCACCAGGGTGGTGAACAACCTGACGTCGGCCTCGGTGATCGCGGAGCCCATCAGGTAGCGGCGGGTCGACAACCGTTGCTCGAGCCAGTCCAGCGCGGTGAACAATCGGTCGTACGCGGCCTCGTACGCCTCCTGAGAACCGGCGAAGCCGCACCGGTAGACCCCGTTGTTGACCTCGGTGAAGATGCGTTGCATGACCTGGTCCATCTCGTCGGCAACGTCGGCGGGCCAGAGGTCGGGGGCGCCCGGGCGATGGAACTCGCTCCACTCGGTGAACAAGTCATGTGTGATCTGCGGGAAGTCGTTCGTCACGACCTGGCCGCTGGGTACGTCGACGATCGCCGGCACGGTGATGCCGCGCGGATAATCCGGGAAGCGGGCGAAGTACGCCTGCTGAAGTCGTTCGATGCCGAGCACCGGGTCGACTCCGCCGGGGTCCAGGTCGAACGTCCAGCTGCGTTCGTCGTGAGTCGGACCGCAGTATCCGATCGAGATGACGTCCTCGAGGCCGAGCAGCTTGCGGACGATGATCGAGCGATTGGCCCACGGGCATGCGCGGGCCACGATGAGCCGATAGCGCCCGGGTTCGACCGGCCACCCGTCCCGGGCATCGCGGGTGATCCGATCGGGGATGTAGTCCATGTCGCGGTCGAATTCCTTGCCCGGTTCGACGTACGTGGAGGGATTCCTGTTGGCGTCGCTGCTCATGCTGTTAGCCTAGGCACATCATGCGGAAGATGAGCCTGCTCCTTCTTTGCCGCGTCGAGGTCCTCTAGGTCGGACCCCTCGGCGCGGAGTTTGTCGTGTCACCGGCCGCACAGCAGCCAGACAAACACCCCGAGGATGCAAGATGTTCAGCTACGTCAACTCTCCGCAACAGCCCAGCGGCATGCCGTACGGGCGCTACCAACCATTCGTACCGATCGACCTGCCCGA
>JAWWPE010000118.1:0-14198 GCA_033850895.1 Nocardioidaceae bacterium
GTCATACCCCTGATGCTGCTGATCGCCGGCACCCACTCGGACAAGATCGTCGACCTCGGCTCGGGTCGTCCGATCGACATCGTCACCCCAGGGGTCCTTGCCCTGGCGATCCTCTCGACGTCGTTCACCTCGCTTGCCATCGCCACCGGTTTCGAGCGGCGGTACGGCGTCCTCAAACGCCTCGGCGCCTCGCCGTTGCCGCGTTCCGGACTGATGCTCGGCAAGATCGGTGCGATCGTGCTGGTGGAAGCCGGTCAGCTGGTCCTGCTGTGTGCGGTAGCCGAGCTGATCGGGTGGCACCCGCACGGCGGTGTCGGTGCTTTCGGCTGGCTCGCGCTCCTTGCCGTGCTCGGCACGGCGGCGTTCGGCTCCCTGGCGCTGCTGATCGCCGGCACGCTGCGGGCCGAGGCCACTCTCGCGGTGGCCAACCTCGTCTACGTGCTGCTGCTCGTCGGTGGCGGGTTGATCGTGCCGTTGAGCCGCTACGGTGGCGCCGAGCACGCCCTCAAGCTGTTGCCGTCTGGCGCGCTCGGCCAGGGTCTGCGAGATGCTTTCCACGGCGCGTCTCCCGGGTTCCTGCCCGTTGTGGTGCTGCTGGTCTGGGCCGGCGTCGCCGGTTTGTTGGCGGCAAGGACGTTCAAATGGGAATGAACACCACGTTGGGTCTGCGCTCCCCCGATCAGGTGGCCGTCGAGCGCTGGTCATGGGCTGCTCTCGTCGCCAACACCGTGATCGTCCTGACCGGCGGGCTCGTACGCCTGACCGGCTCGGGACTCGGCTGCCCCACCTGGCCACGGTGCACCGACAACTCGTTCGTGCCGCATCGTGCTCTCGGCACGCATGGTGTCATCGAGTTCAGCAACCGGATGTTGACGTACGTGCTGGTGGCCGTCGTCGTGGCGACGTACATCGCCGTACGTCGCTGGGTGCACAGCACGCCCGTGATGCGCCGGCTCGCACTCGTGATCGCACTCGGTGTCCCGCTGCAAGCCGTGGTCGGCGGGATCAGTGTGCTGACCGACCTCAACCCGTGGATCGTGTCGCTCCACCTGATCATCTCGATGGTCATGATCGCGACCTCGACGTTGCTCGTGTTCCGTGTGTGCGGCATCGCGCCCGGCGGGGTCATCCGGGCGCACCCCGGCCGGGTCATCTCCATGTACGTCGTGCTGTGGGCCGTCGTCTACCTCGGCACCGTCGTCACCGGGAGCGGCCCGCATGCCGGGGACGCCTCGGCTCCGCGCAACGGCTTGAATCCCCACGTCATGAGCCACGTCCACGCCGCCGCGGTCTATGCGCTCGTCGCCGTGACGATCACGCTGTGCTGGGCGCTCCGCAGGCTGCCGGCGTTCCGGCTGGCACTGCTGATGCTGGCGATGGAGTTCGCCCAGGCGACGATCGGTTTCGTGCAGTACTTCACGAACCTGCCGATCGCCCTGGTCGCTGCCCACCTGGTCGGCGCCGCCGCCCTGATCGCGACCGGCACGCGCCTGCTCCTCGAGATTGTCTCACCGGTGAGCCAGCCGGTGCCCCCTGTGCGCGAGGCTGCGCGTCCACGGCAAGGCTGACTGACCGCTCAACTGCCTTCGACGTAGGCCGTCATCATCGTCGAGATGAGGATCCCCGGCAGCGCGACGCCGAACTTCACGACCGCCCGCGCTGGAGGGTCCGTCGCGAACACCTTCGCGTACTCCTCGTTCATACCCGTGAAGTCCTCCGGTCTGGCGAGCAGCACGGTGATCTGGGCGACGTCAGCAACGTCGCCGCCGGCGGCCGCGACGATCGCCAGACAGTTGCGCAACGACTGCTTGGTCTGTTCCTGGATCGACTCGCCGGCCAGCTCCCCGGTCGAGACGTCAGTGCCGGTCATCCCCGATACGTAGAGCGTGGAGCCGACCTTGACGCCCTGGCTGAAGAGCGGGGAGCTCGGCGCATCGTCGGTACGGATGATCTCTCTGGTCATCCGCGGAGCGTATCCCGAGTGCGGGGGAGGTCAGTCGGTCTCGGGCCGAGCCAGCGGTCGGCGTCCATGCAGTAGACCCATCGCCGCCCCGGCCACTCGGTCAGGGACCACAGCTGCCGCCGCTGCGGCAGATAGGTGATGTCCTCCGGGCCGGTCGGCAGCACACCGCCGTGACGGACGAATTGACCCGGCTCGCCGACCCACAGGTCACCGGCGATGCCCTCGCCGTTGCTCGACGTGACGACCCAGGTCCCGTTGACGATGACGGCACCCTGCATCCGGGCGACCTGGCGATCGTGGAGCTCCGTCGGCAGCGACCAACCACGGTCGTCGCTGCGCAGCAGCTCACTGTCGCGATCGATCGGATAGCGGATCAGCCGGTGGCTGCCACCCTTCACGCCGTACTCGCCGGCGACGAGATGATCCTCCTCACCGGCCCGGTCCAGCGACATGAACGAGTACGTCATCTTCTCGGCACCTTCATCGTGCTCCGCGGCATACGAGCTGAACTGCGGCAGGACGTACCGATACCCCTTGGTCCGAAGCCGGTTGCGGACCCGGACGATGTCATCGAGTCGGAAGACTCGGATCCCGGCCGAGCTGCCTGTGACGAAGATGTGCTTGCCGTACCAGACGATGCCGCCGGCGTGCACCCGCACAGGCAGCAGCCGGTGGAAGAAGAACAGGAACCGGCGCGGCTCCACGAGCAGCACGTGCCGGTAGCGCGGCGCGACGTCGTCGGTCCAGTCGATCACCGAGATGCGGGAGCCGAAACGGAACCAGCGCTGCCTCTCTGGCCCGTACCAGCTGACCATGACGATGTCGTGTCCCTCGAACATCCCGCCGGACGGATCGGCACCGTAGGCGTCCGCCGACGTCGTGATTCCCTGCGGAAACCACCGCTCCGTGTCCTGGTCACCCTGCTGCCACGCCATGCCGTCGAGCGGCGCCTCGCCTGGCACGTCGGTGTGCGAGCCGGTCCGGTTGAGGTCCGCGAGCACGCCCCGGAGACCGACCTTCTTGAACCTGCGGAAGAAGCGTCCGGTGAGGCTGAGCTCGTCCGCCGCCGCGACGAGCCGGTATGCCGGTGAGCCCATCCGGCCACCCTACGTGGTCAGCCGAGCCACATCAGGCGGCAGCCTTCGTCGTCGCAGCCGTCATGCAGGACGAAGCCCTGCTGCGCGTATGCGTCGACCGCCGCGGAGTTGCCGTCCATCACCCGCAGCCGCAACGGTCGTCCGGCGGCCCAGCGGATCACGGTCTGGATCAGGTCGCGTCCGATGCCACGCCGTCTCGCTTCTGCGGCAACCCACATCGAGATGAGCTCGGTGCGATCCTCGACGACTCTGCCCGCGACCATCCCGACCGGTTGGTCTCCGTCGTAGGCGATGAAGCACGGACCGTCGGCAAGCCGCTCGCGCCAACGTGCCTCGGTGTCGTTGTCGCCGGTCCACATCGCGGTGGACGACGAGAATGCCTGCGGGTCCTCGCTCAGCGAGCGCTGCCGCATCTGCCGCCAGTCGGCCCAGTCGTCGGGTCCCACTTCACGGATCTCGGCGCTCATAGTCGTCGCAGCCGTTCGGTCGGTACGGGCAGCACCTGCCGCTCACCGATGTCTCGAGGTGCCCCGACGACCAGCGCGAAGTCTGCGTTGGCCACCAGGATCTCGTCGGGATTGCACTCGACGAGCACGACCCGTTGTTCGGTGCCGTCATCGTGCGCCAACAGCCAGACGTCCGCGAGGTAGCTCAAGCCGATGTCATCGAGGGTCTGCTCGGCGGCGAATCGGTCCATCGCCTCGCCGAGCCGGAAACCGAAGATCGTGCTCGGGACCACGAGGTCGTCGACGTCCGGGATCAGGTAGCCGATCAGCTCCCCGTCGTCGAGCCGATGGTGCGGTTCCCAGTCGCCGGGAATCACCGCAGGAACGGGTCGATCGCCGCCCCGACGAACAACAGCGCCAGATAGGCGTTCGAGAAGTGGAACAGTCTCATCGGCTTGATCACCGACAGATCCTCGGTCTCACGCGCACGCGACTGCAGGTCGTAAGCCTCGACGAGGAACACGATGCCGAGGGTGATCGCGATCGCGGGGTAGAACCAGCCCGTCGGTGTCAGGGGCCACAGCGCCAACGACGTGGCGACCATGAGCCAGGAGTACGCCACGATCTGTCGCGCCACCTCGGCCGAGCTCACCACCGAGGGAAGCATCGGGACGTTGGCGGCCGAGTAGTCCTCGCGGTATCTCATCGCGAGGGCCCAGAAGTGCGGAGGCGTCCAGAAGAAGACGACCAGGAACAGCACGAACGGCGCCCAGGCCAGCTGATCGGTGACCGCTGTCCAGCCGATCATGGCGGGGAAGCAACCAGCCGCGCCACCCCAGACGATGTTCTGGGTCGTGCGGCGCTTGAGGATCATGGTGTAGCCGACGACGTAGAACACATTGGCCGCAAGGGCCAGCCCGGCCGAGAGCCAGTTGACGTACAGACCGAGCACCAACGTCGACACCACACCGAGCACGAGGCCGAACACCAAGGCGTTGCGGGTCGGGATCTGGTGACGTGCGAGCGGCCGGCGCGACGTGCGGCGCATCAGCTGGTCGATGTCGGCGTCGACGACGCAGTTGAGCGCATTGGCGCTGCCTGCCGAGAGTGCGCCACCGACGAACGTCGCCACGACCAGCCACAGCGGCGGGACGCCCTGCTCGGCCAGGAACATCACCGGGACAGTGGTCAGCAGCAGCAGCTCGATGATGCGGGGCTTGGTCAGCGCGACGTATGACTTGACGACGTCGTTGAACGACGGAGAAGTGGGTACACCCGGACCGTGGGTGGAAGTCACGTCGACGGCGGTCACGTGCAGCAGTCTAAACGACGCGAGTAGGCTCGACGTGACGGCCTGAGAAGCCGCTCCAACCCGACTCGAACACGACGATCAGGAGCCACAGCTGTGACGTCCGGAACCCCCTCCCTGGAGTGGACTGACCTCGACAAGAAGGCCGTGGACACTGTCCGTCTGCTGGCCGCCGATGCCGTTCAGAAGGTCGGAAACGGCCACCCCGGCACGGCCATGAGCCTCGCCCCCGCGGCGTACATGATCTACCAGAAGCTGATGCGCCACGATCCGTCCGATCCGCACTGGGTCGGACGTGACCGGTTCGTCCTGTCGTGCGGGCACTCGAGCCTCACGCAATACATCCAGCTCTACCTCGCGGGTTACCCGATGACCCTCGACGACCTGAAGTCCTTGCGCACCTGGGGCTCGCAGACCCCGGGCCACCCCGAGTACAACCACACACCCGGCGTCGAGGTCACCACCGGTCCGTTGGGTCAGGGCGTCGCCAATGCCGTGGGCTTCGCGATGGCTGCTCGCCGTGAGCGCGGCCTGCTCGATCCCGCCACCGCCGCCGGCGAGAGCCCGTTCGACCACCACGTCTACGCGATCTGCTCCGACGGCGACCTCGAAGAAGGTGTCTCCGCGGAAGCGTCCTCGTTGGCCGGGCACCAGAAGCTCGGCAACCTGACCCTGCTCTACGACGACAACAAGATCTCGATCGAGGACGACACCAACGTCGCCTTCAGTGAGGACGTCGCTGCGCGCTACGAGGCGTACGGCTGGCACGTGCAGACCATCGACTGGACCCACGGCGGCACCGAGTACGTCGAGGACGTCCAGGCGCTCTGGGACGCCTACCAAGCGGCCGCCGCGGTGACCGACAAGCCCTCGTTCATCCAGCTCCGCACGATCATCGCCTGGCCCGCACCGACAGCGCAGAACACCGGCGGCTCGCACGGTTCGGCACTGGGCGACGACGAGATCAAGGCCACCAAGGAGCTGCTGGGCTTCGATCCCGAGCAGACCTTCATCGTCGGCGACGACGTCATCGCGCACACACGTGGCGCGCTCGACCGGGGCAAGGCGGAGCGCGAGACCTGGCAGAAGTCGTTCGATGCCTGGAAAACGGCCTCGCCCGACGGAGCCGCGCTGCTCGAGCGACTCTCCAAGCGGGAGCTCCCCGATGGCTGGGATGCCGAGCTCCCGACGTACGACGCAGATCCCAAGGGAGTCGCGACGCGTGTCGCGTCCGGTGACTTCCTGTCCGCCGCGGTCGGCAAGCTCCCTGAGCTGTGGGGCGGATCGGCTGATCTCGCCGGCTCCAACAACACGACGCCCAAGGGCGAGCCGTCGTTCCTGCCCCCCGAGCACTCGACCGCGAAGTTCCAGGGCGACTGGTACGGCCGGGTGTTGCACTTCGGCATCCGGGAGCACGCGATGGGCGCGATCATGAACGGCATGGCCCAGCACGGGCTCACCCGGCCCTACGGCGGCACGTTCCTGACGTTCTCCGACTACATGCCCGGAGCCGTTCGCCTCGCCGCCCTGCAGGAGCTGCCGGTCACGTACGTGTGGACGCACGACTCGATCGGGCTCGGCGAGGACGGGCCGACCCACCAGCCGGTCGAGCACTTCGCCGCACTGCGCGCCATCCCGGGACTCGACCTCATCCGGCCGGCTGACGCCAACGAGACGATCGCCGCGTGGAAGACCGTCATGGGCAACACCGACCGTCCCTCCGCCCTGGCGCTGAGCCGGCAGAACCTCCCGACCGTGCCCCGCGGCACCGACGGCTACGCCGACACGTCTGGGGTCGCCAAGGGCGCATACATCCTGCTCGACACCGACGGCACGCCCGATGTGATCCTGTACGGCACCGGCTCGGAGGTGCAGATCGCGGTCAAGGCACGTGAGTTGCTGGCTGCTGACGGCATCACCGCCCGCGTGGTGTCGATGCCCTGCCGTGAATGGTTCGAGCAGCAGGACTCCGCCTACCAGGACACGATCGTCCCGCCGTCCTTGCGTGCGCGCGTCTCGGTCGAGGCAGGCGTGGCGCTCGGCTGGCGCGACATCGTCGGCGACGCGGGGCGCACCGTGAGCCTCGAGCACTATGGCGCGTCGGCCGACTACCAGACGCTGTACGACAAGTTCGGCATCACCGCCGAGGCTGTCGTCGCCGCTGCCAAGGACTCGATCGCGGCAGCCGCCGGTGATCCGGTCGCTCCGTTCCACGGCCGCCCGGCCGGCCCGGTCGGGCCCGGCGACAACGCCGACGCCCCCAAGACGCACTGACCCTCGTACAACTGAATCCCGAAGGAGACACCATGAACGACCGTTTGAAGGCTCTCGCCGACGCAGGAGTGTCCATCTGGCTCGACGATCTCTCACGCGAGCGGATCGAGACCGGAAACCTCGCAAAGCTCGTCGAGGAATCCGGCGTCGTCGGCGTCACGACCAACCCGTCGATCTTCGCCTCGGCCCTGTCGAAGGGCGAGAAGTACGAGCCGCAGGTCAAGGAGCTCAAGGCAGCCGGGGCGGACGTGGACACCACGGTCTTCGAGCTGACCACCAAGGACGTCAGCGATGCATGCGAGATCTTCCGCCCGGTGTACGAAGCCACCGACGGACTCGACGGCCGTGTGTCGATCGAGGTCGAGCCAGGATTGGCGCGCGACACCGACGGCACCGTCGCGATGGCCAAGAAGCTCTGGGAAAAGGTCGACCAGCCGAATGCGCTGATCAAGATCCCTGCGACCGAAGAAGGCCTCCCGGCAATCGCTGCGTCGATCGCCAAGGGCATCAGCATCAACGTGACCCTGATCTTCTCGCTCGAGCGCTACCGCGGCGTCATGGACGCCTATCTGTTCGGTCTCGAGCAGGCCGATGCCGAGGGCCGCGACCTCTCGCAGATCCAGTCCGTGGCGTCGTTCTTCGTCAGCCGCGTCGACTCCGAGGTCGACAAGCGCCTCCCGGAGGACAGCCCGTTGCGAGGCACCGCCGCGATCGCCAATGCCCGACTTGCCTACGAGGCGTACGAAGAGATCTTCGGCTCTGACCGTTTCAAGGCTCTGGAGGCCAAGGGCGCCAAGACCCAGCGGCCCCTGTGGGCCTCGACCGGCGTGAAGGATCCGAGCTACCCCGACACGATGTACGTCACCGAGCTCGTCGTGGCCAACACGGTCAACACGATGCCCGAGAAGACCCTCGACGCGGTCGCCGACCACGGTGAGATCCTGGGTGACCGGGTCCACAACACGTACGAAGAATCACGTGATGCGATTGCCGCGCTCGAACGCGAGGGGATCTCCTACGACGAGGTCGTCAAGATTCTCGAGGACGAAGGTTTGGAGAAGTTCGAGACGTCCTGGAAAGAGCTGCTCGAGACGGTGACTGCCGAGCTCGACAAGGCCTGAGCATGAACGATCTGAGCAAGACCACCGGGGACAGCTTCGCCCTCACGTTCGGCTACGCCGACGAGGCCGCCTACGGATCAACGCTCGACCAGCTGGTCGCCGACAAGGTGGCGAGCGGCATCGCGGCCCAGGACCCGACGTTGTGGGGTGCTGAGAGCGAGCACGAGGCGTCGATCCGGCTCTCGTGGACGTCGCTGCCCGAGTCCTCTCGGCCCCTCGTCGCCAAGGTGGCGGAGCTGCGGACCCAGCACCTGGCGGCCGGGCGCGATCACGTCGTCTTGTGTGGCATGGGCGGTTCGTCCTTGGCACCCGAGGTGATCTGCCACACCGCCGGCGTCGAGATCACTGTCCTCGACTCCTCGCAGCCCGACTACGTACGCGCGGCGCTCAACGACCGACTCGAGCGCAGCATCGTGGTCGTGTCGAGCAAGTCCGGCAGCACCGTCGAGACCGACAGCCAGCGCCGAGCGTACGAAAAGGCGTTCACCGATGCCGGCCTCAACCCCGCTGACCACTTCGTGATCGTGACCGATCCGGGATCGCCGCTCGACAAGGAGTCGCGCGCTGCCGGTTATCGCGTCATCAACGCCGACCCTGACGTCGGTGGTCGCTACTCGGCGCTGACGGCATTCGGGCTCGTACCGAGCGGCCTCGCCGGCGCCGACATCGGACAGCTGCTTGATGAAGCGGCTCGCATCGAGCCGGCACTGACCGCCGACGACACCGACAACCCGGGTCTTCGACTCGGCGCCCTGCTCGGCACAGCCAATCTCGCAGGCGCGGACAAGGTCGTGCTGACCGACGTCGATTCCGGCATCAAGGGTCTCGGTGACTGGATCGAGCAGCTCATCGCCGAGTCGACCGGCAAACAGGGCAAGGGCATCCTCCCGGTCGTCGTGCCCAGCACCAACGCCACGAATTTCGACCCCAGCACGCCGGACGAAGTTCTCGTGACCTTCGGCCCCGGCTTCGTGTTCGACCGCGTCACCCCCGCTTCCGGGTGGGGTGCCGCCGTCGATGTCCCGCTCGGCGCCGCGATGCTGTTGTGGGAGTACGCGGTCGTGGTCGCGGGCCGCATCATCGGCATCAACCCGTTCGACCAGCCCGACGTCGAGAGCGCCAAGCAGGCTGCGCGCGACCTCCTGGGTGGTGGTGGCGACAAGCCGACTCCCGACTTCAGCGTCGACGGCATTGACGTGTTCAGCCCCGAGGGCACCAGCCTCGCCGAAGCCGTCGATTGGCTGCTCGGCGCCATCGATGAGCAGCACGGCTATCTCGCCGTACAGGCGTACCTCGACCGTGACACGTTCGCCGACTTCGCCGGGATCCGCGAGGTGCTCGCCGAGCGCCTGGGCCGACCGGTCACGTTCGGTTGGGGACCCCGCTTCCTGCACTCCACCGGTCAGTTTCACAAGGGCGGTACCCCGACGGGTGTCTTCCTGCAGATCACCGGCGATCCGGTCGAGGATCTTGCGGTGCCGGGACGCGAGTTCACGTTCGGTGGGTTCATCGACTCCCAGGCGGCCGGTGACGCCGCCGTACTCCGTGATCACCAGCGGCCGGTGCTCCGGTTGCACCTGAAAGACGTGCCGGCCGGTCTGGCCAAGGTCAGAGAGGTTCTCGCGTGATCGACAACCCGCTGCGCGACCAACGCGATCGCCGCCTTCCGAGGATCGCCGGGCCGTGCAGCCTCATCCTGTTCGGCGTCACCGGTGACCTCGCCAAGAAGAAGCTCATCCCCGCCGTCTACGACCTCGCCAACCGTGGTCTGCTGCCCCCGGGCTTCGCGATCGTCGGCTTCGCACGGCATGACTTCGGCACCCAGCAGTTCGCCGGCATGATCAAGAAGGCTGCCAAGGACGGCGCACGTACGCCGTGGAGCGAGACCGTGTGGAAGCAACTCGCGGCCGGCATCCGGTTCGTGCCCGGCGAGTTCGACGACGACGACGCATGGGAGCAGCTCGGCAAGACCATGGCCGAGCTCGATGAGCAGCAGGGCACCGGTGGCAATCACGCGTTCTACCTGTCGATCCCGCCGGGCCTGTTTCCTGTCGTCGTGTCGCAGATCAAGAAGCACGGTCTCGCCGAGTCGACCAAGGGCTGGCGGCGCGTCGTCATCGAGAAGCCGTTCGGGCACGATCTCGCCTCGGCCAAGGAGCTCAACCACATCGTCGCTGAGGTGTTCCCCCGGGAGTCGGTGTTCCGCATCGATCACTACCTCGGCAAGGAGACCGTCCAGAACCTTCTCGCGTTCCGCTTCGCCAACGGGATGTTCGAGCCGATCTGGAACAACCACTACGTCGACCACGTGCAGATCACCATGGCCGAGGACATCGGTATCGGCTCACGCGCCGGCTACTACGACGGGATCGGCGCCGCGCGTGACGTGATCCAGAACCACCTGCTGCAGCTGATGGCGCTGATCGCGATGGAGGAGCCGGTCTCGTTCAACGCCTCGAGCCTGCGCATCGAGAAGCAGAAGATCCTCGCCAACGCCCGTCCTCCCGCCCGGATGGACCTGCACACCGCCCGCGCGCAGTACGCCGGCGGTTGGGCCGGCGGCGAGCACGTCCTCGGCTACCTCGACGAGGAGGGCATTCCCAAGTCGTCGAAGACCGAGACGTTCGCGGCGATGCGCATCGACATCTCGACCCGCCGCTGGGCCGGCGTGCCGTTTTACCTGCGTGCCGGCAAGCGCCTGGGCCGTCGGGTCACCGAGCTCGCCGTGGTGTTCAAGCGGGCGCCGCACCAGCCCTTCAGCAAGAACGACGTCGAGGAGCTCGGCCAGAACGCCCTGGTGATGCGGATCCAGCCCGACGAGGGTGTCACGCTGCGCTTCGGCGCCAAGGTGCCGGGCACCACGATGGAGATCCGCGACGTCAACATGGACTTCGCCTACGGTGGCGCCTTCGTCGAGAGCAGCCCCGAGGCGTACGAGCGACTCATCCTCGACGTCCTGCTCGGCGACCCGCCGTTGTTCCCGCAGCACGAGGAAGTCGAGCTGGCGTGGAAGATCCTGGACCCGGTCATCGCCCACTGGGACCGGCAGAAATCGATTGACACCTATCCGTCCGGCACTTGGGGTCCCGAGTCGGCCGACGCCATGATTGCCCGAGACGGCCGCACCTGGAGGCGTCCCTGATGGAGATCGCACTCGAGAAGACCAACTCCGCCCGCATCGCCCGTGCCCTCGTCAAGGCGCGGATGGCGGCCGGGAGTCCGGCGATGGACATGGCGTTCACCCTGCTCGTGGTGACCGACGACGAGAACGTGGCGGAGGCCTTGAAGACGGCCACCACGCTGTCGCGGGAGCACCCGTCACGGGTCATCGGCGTCATCCTCGGAGACGGCCGCGGCGCCGCCCATCTCAACGCGAAGGTCCGGGTTGGCGAGAGCTCGTCCGGCGAGTCGATCCTGCTCCGCATCTCCGGTGAGCTCACCAAGCACGCCGAGTCGGTCGTACTCCCCTTGCTGCTGCCCGACTCCCCCACAGTCGTGTGGTGGCCCGGGAAGGCCCCGACCAACCCGTCCGAAGACGCGATCGGCAAGCTGGCGCAACGCAGACTCACCGATGCAGAGGCGACCGACTCGGCGATCCGTTCGCTGAAGTCGGTTGCCCGCCACTACGTGCCAGGTGACACAGACCTGTCCTGGACGCGCCTGACGCCGTGGCGCGCGCTGCTCGCCGCCGCCCTCGACCAGTCGTCAGGCAAGGTCACCGGAGGAACGATCGTCGCCGGCAGCGGCAACCCGGCCGCCACACTTCTCGTTGCCTGGCTCGAGAGCCGCCTCAAGGTCGACATCACGACTCGGCGTAGTGACAAGGGTGACCAGATCATGTCCGTCGCCCTCAACACCCACGGCGGCGACGTGCTGATCAAGCGGATCTCGGACCACTCGTGTCATTTCAGTGTCCCGGGCTCGTCACCTCGTGAGGTGCCGCTTGGTCCGCGCACGCTGGCTGAGCTGCTCGCCGAGGACCTTCGGCGCCTCGACGCCGACGAGGTCTACGAGGCCACGATCAAGCACATGCTCGAGGACGCATGACCGTCGACGTTTCTCCAGACGCATCCTCCCTGGCCCGGGCCATCGCGGCTCGGATGACCGACCTGCTCGCGCGGATCCAGGCCGACGGCAGGCGGCCGAGCGTCGTACTCACCGGCGGCACCATCGCGATCGACACGTATGAGGCTCTGGCGGCAGGTTCGGTCGACTGGAGCGAGGTCGACTTCTACTGGGGTGATGAGCGCTTCGTTCCTGCCGGTCACGCCGATCGCAACGACCAGCAGGCGCGCGATGCCTTCCTGACCCGGTTGGGTGTCCCCAACGAGCGCATCCACTCGATGCCGTCCCACGGCTGCGACCTGAGCACCGCTGAGGCCGCCGACGACTATGCCGCCGGGCTGCCGCGCGAGCCCTTCGACCTGACGCTGCTCGGTGTGGGCCCCGACGGCCATGTCGCGTCGCTGTTCCCCGGCTTTGCCCAGCTGCACGAGACCGAGCGCCAGGTCGTCGAGGTGTTCGACTCCCCCAAGCCGCCGCCGGTGCGCATCTCGATGACGTTCCCGAGGCTCAACAACAGCGCGCGTGTGTGGTTCCTGGTCGCCGGTGAGGGCAAGGCCGACGCCGTGGCGCGGGCGCTCGGCAACGGCACCCTCGAGGACACTCCGGCCACCGGCGCCGACGGTATCGAGGAGACCCTGTGGCTCATCGACGAAGCCGCCGCGTCACAGCTCGCGCCCAGCCAGCGACGGTGACTCAGCTCGAACGTCGCGGACACACGTACGACCTAGGTCACCGGCCAGCGTCGACCCGGTGACGGATGAGCCTCAGAAGATGACTTCGCCGGTCTTGCGCTTGTTGCGCAGCTGCTCGATGGCCTCGGTCAGGATTTCGGCCGCCTCGGTCTCGGAGCGACGCTCCTTCACGTACGCGAGATGGGTCTTGTAGGGCGCGATCTTCTGCGCCAGCTGGAGGTTCTCCGCATCGACTCCGGCTGGCATGCCGCAGCGCGGGCAGTCCCACGTCTCGGGCGTCTCAGCCTCGATCGCGAACTGCAGCACGGTGGTGTGATCGTTGATGCAGTAGAACGTCACCGACTGCCGAGGAGCGGCCTCGCCGCGCTCAGCTTCACCCATGGGGCCTGAGCCGATACGGCTTCCCCTGATTGCACCAGCGGCCACTAGCTACTCACCTTCAGGAGCAGGCCGAGTGCGAAGATGCACACGACCCAGACGACTGCGATACCGACCGTGATGCGGTCGAGGTTGCGCTCGGCGACGGATGAGCCACCCAGCGAGCTGGAGACGCCTCCGCCGAACATGTCGGAGAGGCCCCCGCCACGTCCCTTGTGCATGAGGACCAGAACGATCATCAGGCAGCTGCTGATCGCCAGGATTACGGAAAACGCGATTATCACTGTTGGCCTTCGTTGTCAGGCGCCGGACAGATCCGGCATGTCATAGAACCGAGCGATCCCGGCGAATTCCTCCGCCTGGAGGCTTGCACCGCCCACCAAGGCTCCGTCGACGTCCGACTTCGCCATGATGGCGGCGATGTTCGCCGCTTTCACTGATCCGCCGTAAAGGATACGCAATGACTGCGCGGCATCGGCCGACCAGGTCTCCTCGACACGCGCTCGGATCGCTGCGCACACCTCTTGAGCATCTTCCGGAGTCGCAACTTCGCCAGTGCCGATCGCCCAGACCGGCTCGTACGCGACGACCACGGAGGCCAGTTGTTCGACGGTCAAACCGTCCAGCGATCGGTCGATCTGACCGAGGCAATGACTGACGTGCCCATCCGCCTGGCGGACCTCGAGGCCCTCGCCGACGCACACGATGGGACTCATGCCGGCCGCAATCGTCATCAGCGCCTTGGTGTTGACGACCTGATCGGACTCGCCGTGGTACTCGCGGCGCTCCGAGTGGCCCACGACGACGTACGAGCAGCCGAGCTTCGCGAGCATCGAGGCCGAGATCTCACCGG
>JAWWPE010000173.1:0-9796 GCA_033850895.1 Nocardioidaceae bacterium
GGGGTTGCACACGTGTGCGACCCACGGCAACGGCGGCATCTATTGCTGGGGCTACAACGCCGATGGCGAGCTCGGCACCGGCAACACCACGACCTCGGAGGTCCCGGTCAGGGCCGGCAGCTCGTCATCGTGGACGTCCGTGGACCTCGGCTACAACCACACGTGTGCGACGCACAGCAGCGGTGGGATCTATTGCTGGGGATACAACTTCGATGGCCAGCTCGGAACCGGCGACGCGTCGAGCCGGTACTCGCCCGCGAAGATCGCCTCTTGAGGGCAGCTCGGCATCGGCAGCATCACTGACGCGCACGCGCCGACCAAGATCACCGCAACCAATTGATCCGTGGCTAGCGGCTGAGCTCGCGGATCAGGTCGATGAACCGCTTGGCTGGTTCGGCACGTTCGGGTCCGCCCAGGAAGTAGTCGGCGTGCTCGGCGCGCGTCGCGGCGAGCGGATCTTCGCCGAGCGCGGAGTTCAGCACGTCGTCCAGCAGCTTCAGATCGCGATCGATCACGTATGCGGCGGCGGCCGTCCGGTGGGCCTGACGGAATGCGTGTGGGTCGGCATACTGCGCGGCATACATGACCAGCGGTTTCTGGCTCGCCATGAAGTCGACGACGATGCCCGACACGTCGGAGACCATGGCGTCGGCGCTGTTGAACGCCTCGATCAACGGCTGCTCCATCGCCTCGGCGCCCCAACGGTGGGGGCGGTCCGTCTTCGCGGCGTCGGCCTCGAGGAGTGCGTTGACGCGAGCGATCATCGCCTCGGCCTCGACGTGGTTCTGGCCGGCGAAGTGCCGCCGGAAGATCACGTTGCAGTCGCGGTCGAGCAGCGCTTGCACGATCGTGTCGGCGGCGGCAAGCGACGACACGTTGAGTGAGTCGTCGGCGTGCCGCCAGGTCGGCGCATAGAGGACGGTGGCCGGCCGTGGCATCGGACCGGTGGCCGGGTCGATGCCCTCGGTCTGCGGTCGGCCGATGATCCGGAGCTTGTCGGCGGGCACGGACAGCCCGGCCGCCGCGAACCGGTCGATCGCCGCTTGTCCGGCCACGGTGATGATGTCGTACTGCAGCACTCGCTCGGACGCGCTCAGCGGCTTGTCGCTGTCACCATGCCCGAGGAAGACGTGCTTCGCGGACGATCCGTTGATGAATTCGGAGTTCTTGGCCGCCCCGTGCGGATAGAACGCACCTCGTACGCTCGGCGGGATCGCCCCCTGGACGATCGGCGTGTCATACATCGCGGCCAGCTCGCGGAACTGAGCCGGAGAGTGCGCAACGATGCACCACGGTATGCCGGTGCGGTCGATCCACGGTGACCACATGCCGATGTGCACGCCGACCTTGCCGGCATACGGCACGGCGATGCGCGGGGCGTACGCATCAACCGCCTCGGCGACCTTGCGACAGTCAGTGGCGTAGCGGTGCAGCAGGCCGGCGGTGAGCGTGAGTACGAGTGCGCCGACGACCGCCACGACCAGAGTGGCGAGCGGCTGGACGAATGCCGCGACGATCACCGCACCCGTGACGACGGCCGCGGTGCCGGCCCACACCCGGAGGCGTACCGGCGGCTTCGGACCCAGCCAGTCGGGCTGGCCGGGAAAGTGCGCGACGAGCGGCGGCCTGGCACGGGCACTCGTACGGGCGACGCCGCCGGTGGCGAGGCCCGCGACGAGCACGAGCAGGGCGGCAACGATCACGGTCTGACTCTAGGGCGTGACCGACGACGACCGAACAGGAACAGGCCCAGACGCCCCGTCGTTGACCACGACATGAAGAACGTCGGTTTCCTCTCGTTCGGGCACTATCAGGCCGTCCCGGGTTCGCAGACTCGTACGGCTGGCGACGTGCTGCTGCAGTCGATCGATCTCGCGGTCGCCGCTGAGGAGCTGGGGCTCGACGGCGCGTACTTCCGTGTCCATCACTTCGCCCGCCAGCTGGCTTCGCCCTTCGCGCTGCTGTCGGCGGTCGGTGCACGTACGAGCCGGATCGAGATCGGCACAGGCGTCATCGACATGCGGTACGAGAACCCGCTCTACATGGCCGAGGACGCCGCGGCCGCCGACCTGATCAGTGAAGGCCGGCTCCAGCTCGGCATCAGCCGAGGATCACCGGAGACCGCCCTGCACGGATATGAGTCGTTCGGCCACGTACCGCGCGAGGACGAGACCGACGCCGACATGGCGCGCGAGCACGCTGAGCTCTTCCTGCACGCGATCGCCGGCGCCGGCGTCGCGATGTCCGACCCCAAGATGACCGGCCAGTCCGTGCCCCTGCCGGTCATGCCCCAGTCGCCGGGGCTGCGCGATCGCATCTGGTGGGGCTCCGGCACCCGCGCCACGGGCGAGTGGACCGCGAAGCAGGGCCTCAACCTGATGAGCTCGACCCTGCTCACCGAGGACACCGGTGTGCCGTTCGACGAGCTCCAGCTCGAGCAGATCCAGCGCTTCCGTGCTGCGTGGGCCGAAGCCGGCTGGGACCGGCAGCCCCGGGTCTCGGTGAGCCGCAGCGTCATCCCGATCTTGGACGCCCAGGACCGCGCGTACTTCGGCGAGCGGAGCGGCGAGGACCAGCTGGGCCATCTCGACGGTGGCATCGCCCGCTTCGGCAAGTCCTACGTCGGCGAGCCCGATGTCCTCGCCGAAGAGCTGGCCGCCGACGTCGCGGTTCGTGAGGCTGACACGGTGCTGCTGACCGTGCCCAACCAGCTCGGCGTCGCCTACAACGCGCGACTGCTGGGCGCTCTCGCCGAGCACGTCCTCCCCGCGATCGGCTGGAAGCCGCGGGTCTAGCGGGCACGCCCCAAACGCCAGGTGGGGAGGCGCCTTCCGGCACCTCCCCACCTGGCTTCAGACGTTCTACTTCGGGAACACCAGCTTGATCTTGAGCGATCCCTGGGTCACGTACGGCGAGCGTACGATCTTGACGGCCTGCTTCTTGGTCGTCTTGGTCTTGAACGACAGCACCCGGACGATGTCGTCCTGACGCGGCTCCGAGGCCAGCAGATCGATCAGCTCATCGAGGCTCTGCGGGCCTGGGTCATCGGTGCACTCCTCGTCGTCGCAGCACTCGTCGCACTCGGCGAAGAACTCCTCGTCGTCACCGCCGTCGTAGTACTGGCCCTGCCCGATCAGCTGGATCGACGCGGAGCCGTGCGAGCTGGTCGAGGTGTGGACCGTCGTGTCGAGCGTCGTCGCGTGGACCGTCGTGTCGTTGTCCGCCGGCGCAAGGTGGATCCGCACCGGGATCGAGCTGCCCGGCGTCGCCTTGATGCCGGTGGACGGAACGCTCTTCCACACCCCGCCCTTGAGGTACTGGGCGCTCGTCGGCTTCACGGCGTTGTAGTCGGGCAGCAGGTTCGAGGTGATGTCCACCTTGGAGATGGTGACCTTCTCGAACGGGTTCGACGCCAGCTCTTCGACATCGCTGGCCGCGTCGTACGAGACCTCGTCGGGGAAGTCCTGGGACACCGAGTAGCGCTGCGAGTGCTGGAACGTCTGCGTCCCGGGCTCGCCGCTGCGGGTGTACGTGATCGTCCAGGACATGTCGGCATCGCCGGAGGAGTACTGGTTGAGCACGGACTGGGCATCGCTGGCGGCCTGGGTGGCCACGACGTACGACAGCGCGAACGGCACGCTGACCTTGGTGGTCGAGGTCTTCGTGTCACCGAGACCGTGCGTGACGCTGTGCACCTCGGAGGTGACCGGGATCTGGTCCAGGGTGCCGAGGATCCCCTGCATGCGGTCCTGGTTGATGACGCCCTTGACCGTGCCGATGTTGGCCAGCTTGTACGACCCGAGCACATCGGGCTGGACCGCGACGACGCTGGCGCCGTGGAACGTCTCGTTCGACTTGCCGCTGAACTCGTCCGGGTGGCCGTAGCCGATGACCTTGCCGTCACAGATCGCAGTGACCGTGCCGACCGAAGCCGTGGTCACCTCGCCGTACGAGAACGTGGTGGCGAGGTTTCCGCCGACCACGATGGGATCGTTCTGCGGGGTGCTGGTCTGGCCGACGACGTCGAGGAAGCCGGACTTCTTGTAGGAGGCACCCTTCTGCAGCATCTTGGACCTGGCCGCCTGGGCGTTCGCCTGGTCGGCGTCGGCGCCACCGGAGATCTGCTTCTTGGGTCGCAGCATCTTGGGCTGGCCGAGCGGGGCGTTGCCGTCACTCTTCTTCTGCAGCGAGGACAGCACGCTGCTGGAGACCTTCGCGCCGCTGTGTGCGGTCACACTGGTCGGGTTGTACTTCGGGTTCGACAGGTCGTACATGTACGACGCGGGGGTCACGCCCGCGATGTCGCTCGGACTGTTGCTGAAGCCGTACGAGACTGCGCCGATCAGCTCACCGGTGGCATCGTCATAGACCGGCGAGCCGGACATACCGGCCCAGATTCCGGCATCGATGGTGTCGCCGTCGGTGATCCGGCTGCCGCTCATCTTGAAGACGAGCAGGTCCATGCCCGGCGCGATGCCGTCGGCGATGGTGCGCTGATACGTGCCGTGGAACTGCTCGGGTGTCGTGCCGATGGTCGTGGTCAGACCGGTCACGGGCCGGCCCGGCGTCAGGAGGTTGGGGTTGAACGCATCCGGACACGGGACACTGCCGGGGACTGGAGCGGCTTGGGCCGCGCTCGTCGTCGCGGCGATTCCGGCGGCGACGAGGGCGAGGGTGGCGATGAGACTTGCTGCTGATCGCAGCGGACGCAGGGACATGAGGATCCTCCACTGGGTGTCGGGATGGGCGTCAATAGGAGACAAGTTGTGACGCCGTTCACAGTAGGGGTACGCCGGGGCGATTCGTGGAGGAACGCCAGAACGTGGCCGGATTTTCACCCGGGAGCCACCCGCGCTAGAATCAGCGAGCCCTCTGGGGCACGCGCCCGTAGCTCAACGGATAGAGCATCTCACTACGGATGAGAAGGTTGGGAGTTCGAATCTCTCCGGGCGCGCAAGAGTTTCCGGCTCCGTTCATCGGCGCTCGGTGTCCTCCGCGTCGTGCTGCGCGACGATCAGCGCCATGCGACGCCAGTTTGCGCGAATCCGCGGAATTTCCCCCGATCGCTACCGGAATTCGTTTCGTACTCCTGCAAAGCAGGCGTGAATCGAATAATTTCTGGCCCGACCCGGTGGCTATTGCGGCTCTCGTGGCTAGTCTGGATTGGTCCAGCCCCAGACAGGAGACACACGATGCCCAGCAACACCTCTGGCCCGGCCTATCAGGTGGTCAACCCCGCGACCGGCGAGGTCGTCGAGACCTTCGACTACGTGACCGACGCGGACCTCGAGTCCAAGCTCGCTGCCGCCCACGAGGCGTACGCATCGTGGAAGGACGTGCCGATCGAGGATCGTGCCAAGGTCGTCAGCCGCATCGCCGAGCTGTTCGTCGAGCGGGCCGATGAGCTGGCCGCGATCGCCACCGAGGAGATGGGCAAACCGCTGTCGGAGTCCAAGGGTGAGGCGGACTTCTGCGGCGACATCTTCAGCTACTTCGCCACCGAGGGCCCGGGACTCGCGGCGGACCAGCCGATCAAGATGTTCTCAGGCGGCACCGCTGTCGTGCAGAAGCTTCCCGTGGGCCCGCTGCTCGGCATCATGCCGTGGAACTATCCCTTCTACCAGATCGCGCGTTTCGCGGCCCCCAACCTGATGCTGGGCAACACGATCCTGCTCAAGCACGCCGAGTCCGTGCCCAAGTCGGCGCTCGCCGTCGAGCAAATCATGGCCGACGCGGGGGTCCCCGCCGGCGCCTACGCCAACGTGTTCGCGTCCCACACCCAGATCGAGACGATCATCGCCGACCCCCGCATCCAGGGCGTCTCGCTGACCGGCTCGGAGCGCGCCGGTGCCGTGGTGGCGGCACTCGCCGGCAAGAACCTCAAGAAATGTGTCCTCGAGCTGGGCGGCTCCGATCCGTACGTCGTGCTCGACAGCGACGACATCGACGAGTCGGCCAAGACCGCGTGGGAGACGCGCATCAGCAACACCGGCCAGGCCTGCAACTCCAACAAGCGGATGATCGTGATGGACGACATCTACGACGGCTTCGTGGCCAAGCTGACCGAGCATGCCAAGGGCCTCAAGCCCGGCAACCCGGCCGAGGAGGCCGACGGCACGTTCGCACCGCTGTCGTCCCGGAAGGCTGCCGAGACGCTCGCCGAGCAGGTCCAGGACGCGGTCAGCAAGGGCGCGACGCTGCACGCCGGTGGAGTGCTGTCGGACGGTCCGGCGGCCTACTACTCACCGGCCGTCCTGACCGGCATCACCAAGGACATGCGCGCGTACTCCGAGGAGCTGTTCGGGCCGGTCGCCGTGGTCTACAAGGTCTCCAGCGACGAGGAGGCCCTCGAGCTGGCCAATGACACGACGTACGGGCTCGGTGGCGCGGTGTTCAGCACCGATCTCGAGCGGGCCCGCAAGGTGGCGGCCCGGCTCGAGACCGGTATGTCGAACGTCAACTCGCCGGCCGGCGAGGGTGCCGAGGTACCGTTCGGCGGCGTCAAGCGATCCGGCTTCGGCCGCGAGCTCGGCCCGCTCGGCATGGACGAGTTCGTCAACAAGCGGCTGTTCTACGTCGCCGACTGACCCGGCGCCGCCTTCTTGGCGGGTGGAGCCTTCTTCGCCGGAGTTGCCTTCTTGGCTGCGGGCGCCTTCTTCGCCGGTTCCGCCTGCTTGGCCGGTTCCGCCTGCTTGGCCGGGGCCGGCGCAGCAGCAGCGGCCGGTGCGGCCGGAGTCGGGGGTGTCGGCGCCGGTCGGGCGGGCTGCGGGAACGGCGTGGGAGGCGGACTGGCCTGACGGCGGAGTGCAGCAAACGCAGCCGCTCCGGCACCGGTCACCACACCGAACACGGCCACTCGCTTCAGCCGCGAACGCTTCGGCTTGACCTTCTTGGGCAGCTTGTCGGCGAGCTCGTCGGGAATGCGCTCGAACAGATCGTCCCGGAGCGCCCGCAGCTGCTTCTTGTCGGGCAGCATCTCGCGCATCTCGTCACGATCGGGCAATCGTTCGATGATCTGATCGCGTACGCCGGGCGCACGATCGACCACCTGTTGGCGGAGGTCGTCGGCCTGGGTGGCGAGCTCATCGAGCTGTGCCTCGAGCTTCTTGCGAAGTGACTTGTTCTTGAACGGCATCTGGTCTCTCTCCTCAGTGTCTTGGTGCTTGTGCATGAGCTCGGTCTGCGGTGATCACTCCAGGGTGACCTCCCGTGGATCCTTGTCCGGGCGCCTGCCCCGCCAGGTCGGATGTCGCAGGTGACCACTGCTGGTCCACTCCGAGAACGCAACCTCGCCGACGATCCGCGGTGTCACCCAGTGTGCATCGCGAACGACGTCCCTGGGTATGTCGGCGAACGGGCTGGTCTTGCGCTCCGCCGAGGCGAGGCTCTTGCTGAGGTCGGCCAGCGCCTTCTCGTTGAAGCCGGTGCCGACTCGTCCGACGTAGCGCAGCCCGTCGTCGTCGGGGATGCCGAGCAGCAGCGAACCGATCGAGTTGGCACGCGCGCCGTTACCGGTGCGCCAGCCGCCGATGACGACCTCCTGCATCCGCTGGTGCTTGATCTTGATCCAGTTCGATGAGCGTTTGCCGGCGACGTAACGGCTGTCGCGACGCTTGGCCAGGACCCCTTCGAGCCCGAGCTTCTTGCTCGACGCGATCGCATCCTCAAGGGATCCTTCGTATGCGGCTGGCACCAGGATCGTCTCGCCGTCGTCGACGTCGAGCTTGTCGAGGGCGCGGCGGCGTTCGGCGTACTCGTCGTTCTGCGTGCCCTGACCGTCGGCGCGCAGGGCGTCGAACACCAGGTAGGTGACGGGTACGTTGCGCTGCGCGCTGGCGACGTCACCGGGCCGGGTCAGCCCCATGCGTTGCTGGAGCAGTCCGAAGTCGGGTGCGCCGTTGGCGCCGAGAGCGACGATCTCGCCGTCCAGCACGGCGTCCTCCAGCTCGAGCGCGGCCAGCGCCTCGACGACCTCGGGATAGGCCACGGTCACGTCGTTCTGATTGCGGGTGAACAACCCGATGTCCGCACCGTCGACGACGGCAATGGCCCGGATGCCGTCCCATTTCATCTCGAACGTCCAGTCATCCTGATCGTCGATGGCGGCCGAGTCGCCGAGGGTCGCCAGCATCGGCGCCACGAAGCCCTTGCTCGCTGTGCTCTTCGTGGTGGACTTCGCCGCCTTCGCCGGCTTCGTGCTCTTCGAGGCCTTCTGGTCGGTCTGCATGAGGTGGATCAGCCAGTTCTCACCGGTCTTGATCAGCGCATACTTCCGGGGCCCGCCGAGTCCGCCGCCGTCCTTGCCGGTCAGCGTCGCGATGACCTCGTTGTCGCGCCACTTCTCCAGCTCGTACGTGCCGGTGTCCCAGATCGTGACGTCGCCGCCGCCGTACTCGCCTTGGGGGATCTTGCCCTCGAACGTTCCGTACTCGAGCGGATGGTCCTCGGTCTGTACGGCAAGGTGGTTCTTCTTGGGGTCGGTCGGCACGCCCTTGGGCAGTGCCCACGAGACCAGCACCCCTTCGTGCTCGAGCCGGAAGTCCCAGTGCAGCCGGCTGGCGTGATGTTCCTGGATCACGAACGAGTTGCCGTCGTCGCCACCGGGCATCTCGGACGGCACCGGCTCGGGGGTCTTGGACGCATCGCGCTTGGAGCGATAGATCGCCAGCTTGTCGTGCGACGGCGCCGGCCCGACGAGGTCGCCGATCGGGTCCTTGCGCCGTTTCATCCGGGCCAGCACCTCGTCGAGGGACAGCTGCCGCAGGTCTGGGTCGTTCAGCTCCCGCCAGGTGCGGGGCGTCGCGACCAGCGGTTCTGGGGTGCCGCGGAGCGAGTAGGGGGCGATCGTGGTCTTGGCGCCGTTGTTCTGGCTCCAGTCGACGAGGACCTTGTTGCGCCGCAGCTCCTTCTTCATCGAGCTCACCACCAGATCGGGCAGCTCTGACTCCAGCGCTTTGGCGAACTCCTTGGCAAACGCGTTGACGTAGTCGGAGTCCTGCTCGCCGTCGAGCCCGGCGTACAGGTGGATGCCCTTGCTGCCGCTGGTCACCGGAAACGCCTCGAGGTCGAGCTCGGCCAGCAGCTTCTTGGCCAGCTTGGCGACCTCGGCACACTCGGCGAGTCCGGCGCCCGGGCCGGGATCGAGGTCGAGGACGAGGCGGTCGGGATTCTGCGGGGTCCCCCGACGGTTGACCTTCCACTGCGGCACGTGCAGCTCGAGGGCGGCAACCTGGCCGGCCCACGCCAGCCCCGCGGCGTCGGAGAACACCGGGTACGTGTTGTGGTGGCTCTTGTGCTGGATCTCCACTCGCCGGATCCAGCTCGGTGCCGACTCAGGCAGATTTTTCTCGAAGAAGACCTCGCCGGGGTTGCCGGCAGTGCCGACCCCATCCACCCAGCGCTTACGGGTGACGATCCGGTCGGCGAGATGCGGCAGCAGGAACGGTGCGATCTCGACGTAGTAGTGGATCACCTCCGCCTTGGTCGTGCCGGTTGCGGGATAGATGACCTTGCCGGGGTTGGTCAGGCGCAGCCGATGACCCGCGACCGAGACGGTCTGGGGTGCCTCGCGCTGCGCCATCGGGGTCCTCTCGCTGACTCGCTTCCTGCCCACAGTTCTACCGGTTCGCTCCTACCCCCGCGAGAGGCCCGCGAAACCCGGCCCCACGGGCGGACCGACCTGAGATAGTCCTAAAGAACTAGGTGGGCTGGTTAGTTTTTGTCACGAGGCCCCTTGCGCTCGCTGTGCCACTCGTGCAATTGTGGGGTCGCCGGTTGAGCAAAAGCCGCGCACGGA
>JAWWPE010000232.1:0-5953 GCA_033850895.1 Nocardioidaceae bacterium
CGCGCCTCGGTCGCGGTCGCCCCGGCTGGCACATCGAGTGCGCCGCGATCGCGATGGACAAGCTCGGGGTGGCATTCGATGTGCAGGGCGGCGGGTCCGATCTGGTGTTCCCGCACCACGAGATGTCAGCGTCGGAGGCCACCGTGGCAACCCACGAAGCATTCGCGAATGCGTACGTCCACGCGGGCATGGTGGGCTATGACGGCGAGAAGATGTCGAAGTCCAAGGGCAACCTGGTGCTGGTGTCGAAGCTGCGGTCCGACGGCCACGACCCGATGGCGATCAGGCTGGCCCTACTCGCTCATCATTACCGCAGCGATTGGGAATGGTTCGGCGGTGAGATCGACGAGGCAGAGCAGCGACTGGCGCGCTGGCGTGATGCCGTCTCACGCACCGTGGCGCCCTCGGGCGAGACACTGCTGGCGGCCGTCCGCGCGGCACTGAGCAACGATCTGGATGCGCCTGGGGCGCTGGCCGCCATCGATGCGTGGGCCACCGATGACGCAGCCGAAGATCCCCAGGCGGGTCGCACCGCCAGGCTGGCGATCGATGCCCTGCTCGGGGTCGCCCTCTAAGACCTATTCCGGTTGGTCGCGACGACGAAGGTAGCGCTCGAACTCGCGCGCGATGGCGTCGCCACTGGCCTCCGGGAGGTCGCTGGTGTCGCGCTCGTTCTCGAGCGCCTCGACGTACTCAGCGATCTCCGCGTCGCGCGAGGTGAGCTCCTCGGCTCCGCGCTGCCAGGCATCGGTCATCTCAACGAGTACGCCCTGGGGGAGTGGCATGCCGACGGCGTCCTCGAGGGCGCCCAGCAGCGCGAGCGTTGCCTTGGGGCAGGGCGGCTCGGCGAGATAGTGGGGGACAGCTGCCCAGAGCGAAGCGGTGGCGATGCCTTCGCGGGTGGCGATGTCATTGAGCACCGTGGTGATGCCGACCGGGCCGGTGTAGCGCGACGGTTCCAGGGACATCCGGGCCATCAACGTCACGTCCGTGGTCGACCCGCTGACCGGGACCGGGCGGGTGTGTGGCGAGTCGGCGAGCAGGGCACCAAGCGTGATGAGCTCGGTGACACCGGCCAGCTTGGCCACACCGATCACGGTCGAACAGAACGCCTTCCACCGGAAATTCGGCTCGGGCGCACGGAGCAGCAGGACGTCTCGCTCGCTGCGCCGCGGTCGGGCGTGGAAGATCGACGGGGCGGGCCAGGTGATGACGCGATCCTCGTCGTCACCGGTGTGCACGTGAGGGCGGTGCACCTGGAAGTCGTAGTAGTCCTCGGGATCGAGCTCGATCAGCAGCTCGGCGTCCCACTCCTCGATCAGGTGGTCGACCGTGCCCGACGCAGCGTCGGCGGCGTCGTTCCAGCCCTCGAACGCCGCAACCATCCAGGGATCCCGCAGCTGAGGAATGTCAGGTGTCGAGCTCACTCATTCACCCTAGCCCGCTCGCACCGGAGGCGACGTGACCAAGTGCGAGCGGAGCGAGCTGGCCGGCCCGGGCGAGCGCTCGCGCGAGCACGGAATCGAGCGGCGAGGCACGAGCCGCGTGCGGTCACTATTCGTTTTCTGTGCGGTAACCCAGGTTGGGCGACAGCCACTTCTCGGCCTCGTCGACCGTCCAGCCCTTGCGCGCGGCATAGTCCTCGACCTGGTCCCTGCCGATGCGCCCCACGACGAAGTACTGGGACTCCGGGTGCGAGAAGTACAACCCACTGACCGCGGCCCCGGGCCACATCGCCATGCTGTCGGTGAGCTCGATGCCGGTGTTCGCCTCGACGTCGAGAAGCTCCCAGATGGTCTGCTTCTCGGTGTGCTCGGGGCACGCCGGGTAGCCGGGAGCGGGTCGGATGCCGTCGTACTTCTCCTTGATCAGCGCCTCGTTGTCGAGCGCCTCGTTGGGGACGTACGCCCAGAACTCCTTGCGTACGCGCTCATGGAGCCGCTCGGCGAACGCCTCGGCGAGTCGGTCGGCGAGTGACTCGAGCAGGATTGCGGAGTAGTCGTCCAGCTCCTTCTTGAACTCGTTGATCTTGTCGGTGATGCCGAGGCCGGCGGTGACGGCAAAGGCGCCGACATAGTCGCGGTGACCGGTTTCCTTGGGCGCGACGTAGTCAGCCAGTGAGCGGTGCGGGATGCCGTCACGATGCTCGCCCTGCTGGCGCAGCTGGTGCAGCGTTGTCAGGACGGTGTCCCGTGACTCATCGGTGTAGACCTCGATGTCGTCGCCCTCGACCTGGCTGGCCGGGAACAGCCCGAACACGCCGTTGGCACGAATCCACTTCTCCTCGATCAACCGGTCGAGCATCGCCTGCGCGTCGTCGTAGAGCTTGCGCGCAGCTTCGCCCGAGGCCGGGTTGTTGAGGATGTCGGGGAACTTGCCCTTCATCTCCCAGGCATTGAAGAACGGCTGCCAGTCGATGTACTTGCGCAGCTCTTCGAGCGAGTAGTCGGTGAGCGTCTTGACGAACTGGGTGACCTCACCGTGCCGGTGGTCGCAATCAGGCCCGACACAGGTGTCCTTGGCCTGCTGGAGCAGCATGCGGGGGCGCGGCGGGGTGTAACCCGTCCACTCGATCGGCGTCGCATTGGCGCGGGCGTCGGCGATCTTCAGGAGCGATCGGGTGTCCTGGCGCGCCGCATGGCGTTCGCGCAGCGAGTCGTAGTCAGTCGCGGTCTCGGCGAGCAGCTTGGGGCGCTGCTCATCGGACAGCAGCGCGGCGACGACGGGCACCGATCGGGACGCGTCCTTCACCCAGATGACCGGGCCGTGGTACTTCGAGTCGACCTTGACGGCGGTATGTGCGCGCGACGTCGTTGCCCCGCCGATCATCAGCGGGATCTCGAAGCCTTGTCGCTCCATCTCGGTCGCGAAGTTGACCATCTCGTCGAGGGACGGCGTGATGAGGCCGGACAGCCCGATGACATCGGCGCCCTCCTCCTTCGCGGCGTCGAGAATCTTCTGGGCAGGGACCATGACACCGAGATCGACGACGTCGTAGTTGTTGCACTGCAACACGACGCCGACGATGTTCTTGCCGATGTCGTGGACGTCGCCCTTGACCGTGGCCATGACGACCTTGCCGTTGGTGCGCTCGGCATCGCCGGGCTTCTTCTCGGCCTCGATGAACGGCAGCAGGTACGCCACCGCCTTCTTCATGACCCGGGCCGATTTCACCACCTGGGGCAGGAACATCTTGCCCTCGCCGAACAGATCGCCGACGACGTTCATACCGTCCATCAGCGGGCCTTCGATGACCTCGATGGGCCGGCCATCGCGATCGGAGATCAGCTGGCGCAGCTCCTCGGTGTCGGATTCGGCGAACTCGTCGATGCCCTTGACCAGCGCGTGGGTGATGCGCTCGCCCACCGGGAGTGAGCGCCACTCCTCGGTCGCCACCTCCTTGACCGAGCCGTCACCGGCGAAGTCGGCCGCGATCTCGAGCAAGCGCTCGGTGCTGTCCGGGCGGCGGTTGAGGATGACGTCCTCGATACGGTCGCGGAGCAGCTCCGGCACCTCGTCGTAGACCTCGAGGGCGCCGGCATTGACGATTCCCATGTCCATGCCCGCGGCGATCGCGTGATAGAGGAACACCGCGTGGATGGCCTCGCGGACCGGGTTGTTGCCCCGGAACGAGAACGACACGTTGGAGACACCACCGGACACGAGCGCGCCGGGCAGGTTCTGCTTGATCCAGCGGGTCGCCTCGATGTAGTCGATGCCGTAGTTGGCGTGCTCCTCGATACCAGTCGCGACCGCGAAGCAGTTGGGATCGAAGATGATGTCCTCGGCCGGGAAGCCGACGTCCTTGGTGAGGATGTCGTACGCCCGCTGGCAGATCTCCTTGCGGCGTTCGAGGTTGTCGGCCTGGCCTTCCTCGTCGAACGCCATCACGACGACCGCGGCACCGTACTTGCGGCACAGCCGAGCCTCGCGGACGAACTTCTCGACGCCCTCCTTGAGGGAGATCGAGTTGACGATGGGCTTGCCCTGAACGCACTTGAGGCCGGCTTCGATGACGTCCCACTTCGACGAGTCGATCATCGTCGGGACCCGGCAGATGTCGGGCTCGGTGGCGATCAGCTTGGTGAAGCGGTCCATCGCGGCGATGCCGTCGATCATGCCTTCATCCATGTTGATGTCGATGACCTGCGCCCCGGCCTCGACCTGCTGGCGTGCGACCGCAAGTGCGGCGGTGTAGTCGCCGGCCTTGATCAGGTTGCGGAACCGTGCCGAGCCGGTGATGTTGGTGCGCTCGCCGACGTTGACGAACAGCGTGTCCTCGACGACGCTGAGCGGTTCGAGTCCGGACAGCCGCAGGGCGGGCTCGGTCTCGATCGGGGTACGCGGCGCCTTGCCCTCGACCGCTCCCGCGATGGCCGCGATGTGCGCGGGCGTGGTGCCGCAGCAGCCGCCGACCAGGTTGACGAAGCCGCTCTCGGCGAACTCCGCAATGATCGCGGCGGTCTCGTCGGGTGCCTCGTCGTACTCACCGAACGCATTGGGCAGCCCGGCGTTGGGGTAGCACGAGACGAAGGTGTCGGCGATGCGGGAGATCTCCGCGATGTAGGGCCTCATCTCCTTGGCGCCGAGCGCACAGTTGAGACCGACCAGCAACGGCTTCACGTGGCGTACGGAGTGCCAGAACGCCTCGGTGACCTGTCCGGAGAGCGTGCGTCCGGAGGCATCGGTGATCGTGCCGGAGATGATGACCGGCCAGCGACGGCCGTACTCCTCGAAGACCGTCTCGACCGCGAAGATCGCCGCCTTGGCATTGAGCGTGTCGAAGATCGTCTCGACGAAGATGACGTCGGATCCGCCGTCCAGGAGGCCTCTCGTCGCGGTCGCATACGCCTGGACGAGTTGGTCATACGTCACGTTGCGGGCGCCGGGGTCGTTGACGTCGGGTGAGATCGACGCCGTACGCGTGGTGGGTCCGAGGGCGCCGGCGACATAGCGCGGCTTGTCGGGCGTGCGTTCGGTCATCGCGTCGCACTCGCGCCGGGCCAGCTTGGCTGACTCGAAGTTGAGCTCGTAGGAGAGCTCCTCCATGCCGTAGTCGCCGAGCGAGATCTCCTGGGCGTTGAACGTGTTGGTCTCGATCAGGTCGGCGCCGGCCTCGAGGTATTCGCGGTGGATCCCCGCGATGATCTCGGGCTGGGTGATCGTCAGCAGGTCATTGTTGCCCTGCACGTCGCTCGGCCAGTCGGCGAACCGTTCGCCCCGATAGCCCGCCTCATCCGGCCGATCGCGCTGGATCGCCGTGCCCATCGCCCCATCGAGCACGAGGATGCGTTCGCGCAGGATCGCGGTGAGCGCTTCGGTGGCATCGGGGCGGAGCTGCGTTGCGTCGGCTGACGTCTGGTGAGACATAGCAATCCTCAGGTGGTTCGGTCGGTAGGAATGCTGGGGGTCTCCAGCCTACGGCGGGCTCGCCTCGGCCTCGGGAGATCCCGAACGGTGGTACAAGTATCTCACGGAGTGGCAGACCGGGGCGCGAGGCGGACGCCTCGTGGACGTGCCACCGCCGCTGGGTCGAGAGGAGCAACGGATGACCGGCATCCGGCTCGCCACCGATCTCGACGTTCCTTCTGTCGAGGCGGTCGTACGGGCAGCGTACGAGCCGTGGGCCGAGCGAATCGGGTTTCGGCCGTTGCCGCTCGACGCCGACTATCCGTTGCTGGTGGCGAGCGGACAGGTCTACGTCACCGAACCGGACCCGGACGGTGTCCTGGTGCTGTCCTCGGAGCCTGACGCGCTCGGCGTCGACAACGTGGCCGTACGTCCGGAAGTTCAGCGCCAAGGTGTCGGCGCCCTGCTGGTGTCGTACGCCCTGAGCCACGCGCTCGACAACGGATTCACCATCGTCCGGCTCTACACGCATTCACTGATGGCCGCCAATATCGCGTGGTACGCCTCACTTGGTTTCGTCGAGACGGAGCGTGAACCGCTGCCG
>JAWWPE010000269.1:0-4524 GCA_033850895.1 Nocardioidaceae bacterium
GAGAACATCAAGCGCAACCGTGACATCGACCTGGTGCTCGAGGACCTCACGTTCGACGACCCGGCGACCTTCGATCTGCTGGCCCGAGGCGACACGCTCGGCGTCTTCCAGCTCGACGGTGCGCCGATGCGCGCGCTGCTTCGCAGCATGAAGCCCGACAAGTTCGAGGACATCTCGGCGGTCGGCGCGCTCTATCGCCCCGGTCCTATGGGTGCGGACAGCCACAACAAGTACGCCCGGCGCAAGAACGGCCGTGAGCCGATCGACCCGATCCACCCCGAGCTGGCCGCACCCCTCGAGACGGTGCTCGGCGAGACGTACGGCCTGATCGTCTATCAAGAGCAGGTCATGGAGATCGCCCAGGTGCTGGCCGGGTTCTCTCTCGGACAAGCCGACAACCTGCGTCGTGCGATGGGCAAGAAGAAGAAGTCCGAGCTCGACAAGCAGTACGCCGGGTTCCAGGCCGGCATGCTCGAGCGGAGCTACTCCCAGAAGGCGATCACGACGCTGTGGGACATCCTGCTGCCATTCTCGGACTACGCCTTCAACAAGGCGCACTCCGCCGCATACGGCGTCATCTCCTACTGGACCGCCTATCTCAAGGCCAACTACCCGGCCGAGTTCATGGCGGCGCTGCTGACCAGCACCCGGGTCGACAAGGACAAGTCGGCGATTTATCTCAACGAGTGCCGGCGGATGGGCATCAAGGTGCTGCCGCCGGACGTCAACGAGTCGGTGTCCAACTTCGCCTCGGTCGGTGCCGACATCCGGTTCGGGCTCGGCGCCATCCGCAACATCGGCGAGAACGTCGTCGCGGGCATCGTCGCCGGCCGCGAGGACGGTGCCTACGCCGACTTCAACGACTTCCTCAAGAAGGTCCCGACGCTCGTCTGCAACAAGCGTGTGCTCGACTCGCTGATCAAGGCCGGTGCGTTCGACTCGCTCGGACACCGCCGGCGGGCATTGACGGCGGTCGCCGAGGAGGGCGTCGACCTCTACATCGACCTGAAGCGCCAGGCCGCGATCGGTCAGGACTCGCTGTTCGGTGGCACCGAAGACGTGTTTGCCGGCGGCACGATCGAGGTGCCGACGATGCCCGAGTGGGAGAAGACCCAGCTGCTGGCGTACGAGCGCGACATGCTCGGGCTCTATGTCTCCGACCACCCGTTGCAGGGCCTCGAGCACGTGCTCCGGGCCAGCAGCGACTGCACGGTCGGTGAGCTGCTCACGGATGCGGAGAGACCGGACGGCAGCACCGTACGCATCTGTGGGCTGATCACCGGCGTGCAGCGTCGGATGAGCAAGAAGGGCGACAGCTGGGCGTCCGTCACGATCGAGGACCTCGAGGGCGGCATCGAGGTCATGGTCTTCCCCGGCGCCTATCAGCTGGCGATGCCCGTGCTGATGCCCGACACGATCGTGGTGGTCAAGGGCCGGGTCCGCCGCAAGGACGACGGCATCGAGCTCAACGCCCTCGAGGTGACGCTCCCGTCGATGGGCGGTGGCCGTCCCGACATCCCGCTCGTCGTGAGCCTGCCGGTGGCGCGCTGCACCGCAGACACGATTGGCACGTTCAAGCAGGTTCTGGCCGCGCATCCGGGAGTGTCGGAGGTACACCTGCGGTTGATCGGCAACGGTTCGACCAAGGTGATGCGGCTCGACGACGGGCTCCGGGTGGAGCAGTCCTCCGCGCTGATCGCCGATCTGAAGGAACTGCTGGGGCCCAATTGTCTGTCATGAAGCGGTTGATCCTGCTGGTCGCGGCGATGCTCGCGATCGGTGCGATCGCCGGCTATGCCTGGGCGCAGCTGGCCCATCCGGCCGAATGGGAGGTACGCACCGGCGGCAGCATCGTGCTCACCGAGGCCGCGGCTCGCGACCAGTTCACCGTGATCATGGTGTTCATCGGTATCGGCGTCGCGGTCTCATTGGTGTGGGCGTGGCTCGCCAGCGTGATGGTCCGCGATCTCGGTTGGTGGCTCACTCCGGTGGTCATCGTCGTCACCGGGGTCGCCGCAGTCATCGCCTGGCGGGTCGGCATCTTGGTCGGCCCGGAGGGCCCGCTCCATGCGGTCCATCCGGCGGTCGGCGACAAGTTGCCGTCCAAGCTGGCCGTCGACGGCGTCGCGCCGTTCCTGACCTGGCCGATCGGCGCGCTGCTCGGAGTGGTGTGTGGCACCTGGCTGAGTCGGGAGGACCCGGTCGCGGACGGTTCGATCGCCGGCCTGTCGACCAGCGGTTAGCCCTATCTCGCCAAGCGGGCGACGACGGCGTCAGTCACGCGTACGAACTCAGCAGGATCCAGCTCGGCCTCGAGCCCGCGCCTGCCACCGGACACGAAGATGGTCGGCCATTTGGTCGATGACCGATCGATCGCGGTGCGGTGCTGATGCTTCTGGCCGAACGGTGAGATGCCGCCGATGACATATCCGGTGGCGCGCTGCGCTTGCGCGGCATCGGCCATCTGCGCGCGCTTGCCGCCCAGAGCGTCGGCCAGGGCCTTCAGGTCGAGGGAGCCCATGACAGGCACGACGCCCACGCAGAGCTTGCCGTCCACCTCGGCCATCAGCGTCTTGAAGACCCGCCCCGGGTCGACGCCGAGTGCTGCGGCGGCCTCCATCCCGAACGAGTCAGCGCGCGGGTCGTGGACATATGAGTGCGGGGTGAAGACGACATTGGCCCGATGAAGCGCGGCGAAGGCCGGAGTCGAGTCTGCGGACTTCTTGTTGGCGGCCACCTGTCGACCATAGTCCGTCCGTAGACTTGCCCGCGTGATGCGACGGCTCGACGCGACGAAACTCGACCCCACTCCCGAAGAACGAGAGCGGGTCTATCGTGCTGCCGTCCCCCGGGCGGACTTCGACGTCGAACAGGCACTCGTCGCGGTGGTGCCGATCTGTGATGACGTACGCGCACGGGGTGCCGATGCCGTGCTGGACGCCGGTGAGAAGTTCGATGGCGTACGTCCCGCACAGCTGCGCGTGCCGGCGCAGGCGCTGGCTGACGCGTTGACCGAGCTGGCACCCGATGTGCGCGCCGCGCTGGACGAATCGATCCGGCGGCTGAGACAGACGTGTGAGGCCGAGCTCGAGCAGACCATCGTCAGCGACGTGGCGCCCGGCGCGACCGTCGAGCGGCGCATCGTCCCCATGCAACGCGTCGGCCTCTACGTCCCCGGCGGCCTCGCCCCGCTGGTCAGCACGGTGATCATGAACGCCGTGCCGGCCCAGGTCGCCGGTGTGCCGGGCATCGCAGTCTCCAGCCCTCCGCAAGCCGAGTTCGGCGGACTACCGCACCCGACGATCCTCGCCGCCTGCGCTCTGCTCGCGCTCGATGAGGTCTATGCGGCGGGTGGCGCCCAGGCGCTCGCGATGTTCGCCTATGGCGCGGGGGAGTGCGCGCCGGTCAACCTGATCACCGGCCCCGGCAACATCTACGTCGCCGCGGCGAAGCGTCACCTCCAGGGCACGGTCAGCATCGACGCGGAAGCCGGACCCACCGAGATCGCGATCATCGCCGACCGCGCCGCCGATCCCGAGTTCGTCGCGGCCGACCTGATCAGCCAGGCAGAGCACGACCCGATGGCGGCCAGCGTCCTCATCACCGACAGCCCAGAGCTGGCCGACCTCGTCGACGCCGCCCTCGAGGCTCAGCTGCCGGCCGCCAAGCACGCCGACCGGATCCGCGCAGCCCTGCTGGGCCAGCAGTCGGCGACCGTACTCGTGCGGGACATCGACCAAGCCGTCGACGTCGCCAACGCGTACGCAGCCGAGCACCTCGAGATCCAAACCGTGGACGCGAGCACGGTTGCCGCCCGCATGGTCAACGCCGGTGCGATCTTCATCGGGTCGCACACACCGGTGTCCCTCGGCGACTATGCCGCCGGGTCCAATCACGTCCTTCCGACGGCCGGCTGCGCATGCCACTCGTCGGGCCTGTCCGTACGCGCGTTCTGCCGCAACATGCACGTGGTGACCTACTCCGCCGACGCCTTGCTCGAGGTCGGCGGGCACGTCGTCGCGCTCGCGGAGGCCGAGAATTTGCCTTCCCACGGCGCAGCCGTCTCCGTCCGCACCTCGCGGAAGGCCTAGTCATGCCCCTCCCCGAGTGGGTGCCGATTCGTGACGACCTGCGCGGCTTCGAACCGTACGGCGCACCGCAGATCCCCGACGTCATCAACCTCAACGTCAACGAGAACCCCTATCCGCCCGGGGCCAGTGTCGTTGCTTCGATCGCAAAGGCTGTGGGAGACGCGGCAACAAAACTCAACCGCTATCCCGATCGTGAGGCCCGAGAACTTCGCACAGGGCTCGCGGCCTATCTAGGTCACAATCTCACCGCCGATCGGGTCTGGGCCGCCAACGGTTCCAACGAGGTGATGCTGCAGATCCTGCAGGCGTTCGGCGGTCCTGGACGTACGGCGTTGTCGTTCGCGCCGACGTACTCGATGTATCCCGAGTACGCCCGCGACACCCACACCCGCTGGGTCACCGGCACCCGTGAGCAGGACTTCACGATCGACGT
>JAWWPE010000447.1:0-2503 GCA_033850895.1 Nocardioidaceae bacterium
ACTTGACGGTCTCCTCGTCGATCGGGAAGACCGCGATCGTGGAGCCGAACTCCGGGCTCATGTTGCCGATCGTGGCCCGGTTGGCCAGCGGCAGCACGGAGACGCCCGGTCCGTAGAACTCGACGAACTTGCCGACCACCCCGTGCTTGCGCAGCATCTCGGTGATCGTCAGCACCAGGTCGGTGGCCGTCGCACCCTCGGGCAGGTCGCCGTTGAGCTTGAAGCCGACCACGCGGGGGATGAGCATCGACACCGGCTGACCGAGCATGGCCGCCTCGGCCTCGATGCCGCCGACGCCCCAGCCGACCACGCCGATGCCGTTGACCATCGTGGTGTGGGAGTCGGTGCCGACTCAGGTGTCGGGGTAGGCCGTGAGCTCCCCGTCGATCTCACGCGTGAAGGCGACGCGCGCGAGGTGCTCGATGTTGACCTGGTGCACGATGCCGGTGCCGGGCGGCACCACCTTGAAGTCGTCGAAGGCGCCCTGGCCCCAGCGCAGGAACTGGTAGCGCTCGCGGTTGCGCTCGTACTCGATCTCGACGTTGCGCTCGAACGCCTCCGGCGTACCGAAGACGTCGGCGATCACGGAGTGGTCGATCACCATCTCGGCGGGTGCCAGCGGGTTGATCTTCGTCGGGTCCCCGCCGAGGTCGCTCATCGCCTCGCGCATGGTGGCGAGGTCGACGACGCACGGGACACCGGTGAAGTCCTGCATGATCACGCGCGCCGGCGTGAACTGGATCTCCTTGTCCGGCTCGGCGTCCGCGTCCCACCCGGCCAGCGCCTTGATGTCGTCGGCGGTGATGTCGGCACCGTCCTCGGTGCGCAGCAGGTTCTCCAGCAGCACCTTGAGCGAGAACGGCAGGCTGTCCACGTCGAGGCCGTCACCGGTCACGGCACTGAGCCGGTAGATCTGGTAGGACGTCCCGTCGACGTCCAACGTGCCCTTCGCTCCAAAGCTGTCGGCGCTCGCCATCGCGGGATCTCCTTGCGTCGGGGGGTTCACGGCCCATCTTGCCGACCCGGTCGAAGCCGGGGAAGCCGGGGTCTCGCGCAGCCCACTCAAAAGTATCTTGATGTCAAGATAAACCCTAGCACGTCGGGCTCCGCCGTACCCCGTCGTGCGCGCCGAGGAACCGGATAGTGCCGACCGAATTTGTCGTCCCGGGAGATGCCGGACGACCCGAATGGTCGCCACTATCCGGGTGTCAGACCGGGAGGCGGTCGCCGCGCTGCTCGCGGAGGGCGGGCGAGGCGGTGAGGCGCCAGGCCTCGAACATCAGCTCGGCGAGCTCGTCGCGCTCGACGCCCTCGAGGTGGACGACCACCCATCCGAAGCCCCAGGCGGTGAACTGGACCTCGAAGACGTCCGGGCGCTCGGCGACCAGGGCGGCCTGCTCGGCGATCGTCTGCTTCAGGCCGACGGTGCGGGTCGGCCGCCACAGGTAGCCGAAGGTGCGGGCCTCGACCTCGAACTTCGTCCACCGGTCCTGCTCCACGGCGGCCACCTCGTCGAGCTGGGCCACGATCTCCAGCGCGTCCGCGATGTCGCAGCCCACCGTGGTCAACCTCGCTCCAGCACCGCCACGCACTCGACGTGGTGGGTCATCGGGAACAGGTCGAACGCGCGCAGTCCGGTCAGCCGGTAGCCGTGCTCGGCGAAGATCGCCAGGTCGCGGGCGAGCGCGGCGGGGTCGCAGGCGACGTACGCGACGGACCGCGGCGACAGTCCGACAATGCCCTCGACGACCCGGCGCTTGGCACCGGTCCGGGGCGGGTCGAGGACCACCAGGTCGGCGTGGTCGGGGACGACGTCGGACTCCAGCCACTCCTGGACGTCGGCGGCGATCGTCTCCCGGCCGAGGTTGTCGGCGGCGTGCGCCGCCGCCTGCCGGTCGCCCTCGACCGCGGTCACCTCGGCGTCGGGGCCGACCACGTCGGAGAGGTACGCCGCGAACAGGCCGACGCCCGCGTAGAGGTCGACCACGGACTCCCCCGACCGGGGCTGCAGCCCGTCGAGCACGGCGTCGACGAGCACCCGCGGGGCGGCCACGTGCGGCTGCCAGAAGCCGTTCGGCTCGACGTCGAAGGTGTGGGTGCCGTGGGCGGTCTCGACGGTCTCGGTCCGGAGGTTTCGAGACGGTTGCAGAGCGACCTCCTCAACCACCGGAGTAGGCGTGCTCGAGGCGTCGATCAGGCAGGTGTCGATCGCGACCACCTCGTGGGAGCGGTGCTTGCGGAGGCCCCGTCCGCCGTCGGGGAGGTCGACGTACTGCATCCGGGAGCGCCAGCCCAGCAGCGGGTCGACCCGCTCCACGTCGACGGCGCGGTGGATGCCGGCCAGCCGGAACAGCTGCTCGGTGACCACGGCCGCCTTGAGCTCGCGCTGGTGGGTCGGCTCGACGTGCTGGAAGTCGCAGCCACCGCACGCACCGGGACCGGCGTAGGGGCAGGGGGCGGTCACCCGGTGCGGCGACGCCTCCAGCACCTCGACCGCGTCACC
>JAWWPE010000077.1:0-4764 GCA_033850895.1 Nocardioidaceae bacterium
GCGGAGTCGTTGAGCCTGCCGATCACGTTCGCGATCCTGCTCGTGGCATTCGGCGCATTCATCGCGGCCGGCATCCCGGTGCTGCTGGCGTTCAGCTCGGTCATCACCGCGTTGGGCCTGTACGCACCGCTGTCCCACCTCTTCCCGGACTCCGGCACGACCGCCAACGTCGTGCTGCTGATCGGCATGGCGGTCGGCGTCGACTACTCGCTGTTCTACCTCCGCCGTGAGCGTGAGGAGCGCCGCCGTGGTCGCTCGACGATCGATGCGATCGAGATCGCTGCAGCCACGTCCGGCCGCGCAGTCGTGGTCTCCGGGTTCGCCGTCATGGTGGCGATGTCCGGACTGTTCCTTGCCGGCGACGTCACGTTCGCGGCGCTGGCTGTCGGTTCGATCCTCGTCGTGGCCGTGGCCATGATCGGGTCGCTGACCGTACTGCCGGCGCTGCTGTCCAAGCTCGGCCGGTTCGCCGACCGCCCGCGGATCCCGCTGCTGTGGCGTCTCAACCGGCGCATCGGCACCGGCGGCATCAGTGGCCGGCTGGTCCGCCCGATCATCCGTCGGCCCTGGTTGTCGGCTGTTCTCGCGGGTGGTGCGCTGCTGGCGCTGGCGGCTCCGTCGCTCGGCATGACGACCCATCAGGGCACGGTCAACACGTTGCCGCAGGACATCCCGGCGGTACAGGCGTACCAGCGCATGCAGCAGTCGTTCCCCTCGGAGCGCCCAGGCATCGACGTGGTGCTGCACTCGTCCGATCGGGGCAATGCGGCGGCCGCCAAGGGGGCCCTCCAGAAGGTGCAGCAGCAAGCTGTTGCCGCGCACATCGCCACGGCCGGTGACACCCCGATCCGCACGTCGTCCGATGGACGTACGACGGTGCTCTCGATGTTCGCGACTCATCACGAGAGCGATCCCCGCATCGACGGCGGGATCGAGCAGCTGCGCAACAGCATCATTCCTCGTGCAGCCGGCTCGATCGATGCCACCACGGCGTACGTCGGTGGTGTCGCGGCCGAGGACTACGACTACGAGCACCGGGCGTCGACCCTCCCCTGGGTCATCGCGTTCGTGCTGATCCTCACCCTGGTGATGATGGGCTGGACGTTCCGCAGCGCGACGATCGCGCTGATCACGACGGCACTCAACCTGCTGTCGGTCGGTGCCGCGTTCGGTGTGCTGACGCTGGTCTTCCAGCACAGCTGGGCCGACGGCCTGCTCAACTACACGTCGTCAGGCTTCGTCGTCGACTGGATCCCGTTGTTCTGCTTCGTGATCCTGATCGGGTTGTCGATGGACTATCACGTGTTCGTGCTGAGCCGGGTGCGCGAGGGTCTGCGCCGCGGCCTGCCGTATGAGCGTGCGGTCGAGTTCGGCATCCGCGAGACGGCGAGTGTCGTCACCAGTGCGGCCGCCGTCATGGTGTCGGTGTTCGCGGTGTTCGCCACGCTGAGCATGCTCGAGATGAAGCAGATGGGGATCGGACTCTCGGTCGCCATCCTGCTCGATGCGACCCTCGTACGCCTGGTGCTGCTCCCCGCGATGCTGTTGCTGTTCAAGGGACGGCTGCAGCACCTCGGTGAGGTCAAGAGCACCGACGACGAGCGAGAGCTCAAGCCCGCGCTCGTCTAGGTGGGAACGACGAAGCGGGGTTGCCCGGCGTGAGCCGAGCAACCCCGCTTCGTCCGTGCGTGGAGCCTTAGATCAGGCCCTTGTCGGTCAGCCACTGCTTGGCCAGCACGGCCGGGGCGGTCTTGTCCTTGCCCTGGTTCTTGCTGTTGAGGTCGAGCAGATCAGCCGTGGTGAGCTGCGCCGAGATGGCGTTCAGGATGCCCTGAACCTTGGCGCTGTCCTTCTTGGCGTTGATCAGCGGGATGACGTTCTGGGCCGCGATGAGATTCTTCGGGTCCTCGAGCGTCACCAGCTTGTTGGCGAGGATCGACGGCGTGGTCGAGTAGATGTCGGCCACGTCGACCTTGCCCTTGAGCAGCGCCTTCAGCGTCGCCGGTCCGCCGCCGTCGCTGATCGCGGTGAACTTGACGCCCTTGACGCCGTACGTCTTCTCCAGACCGGGAATGCCGTACGGGCGGGTCTTGAACTCGGGGTTGGCGCCGAGCTTGAGACCCTTGACCTTCGCCAGGTCGGCGATCGACTTGAGGCTGTTCTTCGAGGCGAAGCCCGGTGTGACGTTGAGCGAGTCCTTGTCCTCGGCCTTCGACGCGTCCAGCACCTTGAGCGTGCTGGGCAGTGCCTCGGCGAGGGCGGCTTCGACATCGGACTCGGCCGTGGCGGTCGAGTCCTTCGAGAGGTAGCCCAGCAGGTTGCCGGAGTACTCGGGCAGCAGGTCGATCTCGCCCTTCTTGAGGGCCGGGATGTAGACCTCGCGGGCGCCGATGTTGAGGTGCTTCTTGACCTTGACGCCCTTGGCGGCGAGGCCCTGGGCGTAGATCTCCGCAATGATCTCGTTCTCGGGGAAGGCAGCCGAACCGACGGTGATCGTGTCGGAGGCCGACTTCTTGCCGGATGTGGGATCGCTGCCGCCGCAGGCGGCGAGCGAGAGCCCGAGCGCTGCGGTGACGGCGATCGCCGCGGTGAGCTTGTTGACGTTCATTCTTCTCCTTGGTGGGGGTTGGTTAGGCGCGGGAGGGAGTCAGTGAGGGGCGTGAGCCGAGGGCGAGCTTCTGGAGCCCGGCGAAGATGCCGTCGAGGACCAGCGCAAGAGCGACCACCAGGAACGACCCGGCGAGCATCTGCGGATAGTCCTGCACGGCCTGGCCGTCGATGATGTAACGGCCGAGGCCGCCGAGCCCGATGTAGGCGGCAACGGTCGCCGTGGCAACCACCTGGAGCGTTGCCGATCGGATGCCGCCGACGATCAGCGGGAGGGCTAGCGGGACCTCGACCTTCGTCAGGATCTGCCACTCGGTCATGCCGATCGCACGTGCGGCATCGATGGTCTGCCGGTCGACCGACTCCAGGCCTGAGTAGGCGCCGGCGAGCAGCGGTGGGATGGAGAGCACGACGAGAGCGACGATCGCAGGCGTCAGACCGATGCCGATGAGCGTCACCACGAAGGTCAGCAGTCCCAGTGTCGGCAGTGAGCGCAGGGCACCGGACACGCCCACCGCCAGCGAGCGCATACGTCCGGTGTGACCGATCAACAACCCGATCGGGATCGCGATGGCGCTCGCGATGACCACCGTCTCGGCGGTGTATCCGAGGTGCTCGACGAGCCTGTGTGGCACCCCGTCATCGCCGCTCCAGTGGGAGGACTCCGACAACCAGTCGACTGCCTGCGAGACGACACTCACGCGCCGCCTCCTCGGAGGCCGAACTCAGCCATCGGGGTGAGCGGATTGCGAATGCGTTGAGGCCGACCGGCGGATGTCCAGGGCAGCAACAGCTTGCCGGCGATGACGAGGACGAGGTCGAAGAAGAGCGCGATGATCACCGTGGCAACGACGCCGATGACGACCTCGGTGTTGAAGCTGCGACGGAGACCGTCGGTGAACAACGAACCGAGGTTGCTGACGCCGATGATGGTGGCGACGCTGACCAGGCTCACGGTGCTCACCGAGACGACGCGAAGACCCGCGAGGAGCACCGGGCCGGCAAGCGGAAGCTCCACCCGGAATGCCCGCTGCGCCGGGGAGAAGCCGGCCGCCGAGGCAGCATCGAGTACGGCCGGTGACACCGATCCGAACGCGTCGGACGACGAGCGGACCATGATCGCGACGGCGTAGATCGACAGCGCGACGATGACGTTGACCGCGCTGAGGAAGCCGGTCCCGAGTAGGCCGGGCAGGATGACGAACAGCGGCAGCGAGGGGATCGTGTAGAGGATGCTGCTGAGGCTCAGCAGGCCGCCACCGAGCCACTTGTGCCGGCTGGCATACCAGCCGATCGGCAACGCGACGACGAAGCCGACCACGACTGGCACAGCACTCAGCCACATGTGCCGCAGGGTCAGCGACCACACGTAGTGAAAGTTGTCGAACAACCACGTCATGCCACAGCCCCCGTTGAAGAGGCACGGTACGGAGACCGCGGCATGACAACCTCACGTTTCGCTCGCTGGCGCTCGCTCATTCCGTCAGAACCCCCGTGGCCTTGCCGGTGCCGTCGACGACGACCTTCACACCGTCGCGGACCTCCACGTGGAGGCTGCGGTGACCCTTGTCGATGCCGACGAACGAGCGTACGAACTCATCGGCCGGCTCGGCCAGGATCTCGGCGGGCGAACCCACCTGGGCGATGTGGCCACCCTGCTTCAGGATGACGACCTGGTCGCCCAGCAGGAATGCCTCGTCGATGTCGTGGGTCACGAACACGATCGTCTTGTCGAGCTCCTTCTGGAGTCGGAGCAGCTCTTGCTGGAGCTCGTCGCGGACGATCGGGTCGACCGCGCCGAACGGTTCGTCCATCAGCAGGATGTTGGGATCGGTCACCAACCCGCGGGCCACGCCCACGCGCTGCTGCTGACCACCCGACAGCTGGCTGGGGTACTTCGTGGCGAGCGAAGTGTCCAGGCCCACCGTCTCGAGCACGGAGTACGAGCGCTCGCGGGCCTCCTTCTTGTCTACCCCGTTCAGGCGCAGCACGGCGCCGACGTTGTCGATGACCTTGCGGTGCGGCAACAGCCCCGCGTGCTGCATGACGTAACCGATGCTGCGCCGCAGCTCGACCTTCTTGCGGGTCGCGATGTCGACGTCGTCGATCAGCACCTGACCGTGGGAGGGCTCGACCATGCGATTGACCATGCGCAGC
>JAWWPE010000078.1:0-8156 GCA_033850895.1 Nocardioidaceae bacterium
GAGAACCCGCCGACGACAGTCCGTTGGTGCTGGTCGGCGGCATACTCCGACCTCAGTCGGCAGTGGCTCGGTCGTTGCGTGCGCACTTGGCGGAACGGTTCGCCGGGCCCGTGCTGGCTGCCTCCGACGGTGTCGCGGGGGCCACCTGGCTCGCGGCGCGGTCAGTCACCAAGGACGAGAAGCGGGAGCTGGCGAGCCACGCACGCCTGACCGGCGCACACTGACGGGTCAGTTGGTGCGCTTGCCGTCGCGCTGAAAGATCAGCGGGTAGATCGCCGCAGCGATCAGCATCGCGTTGACCTCGAGCATCAGGAAGATCACCAGATCGATCGGACGCATCATGCTCACCAACTCCCTCGTCGTGAAGTTCAACGAGGACGGGCGAGGGTTGGTTACGACCGTCCGACGATCGTGCCGCTGACCTCGCCGAGCTGCAGCGCGCCGCCCGACGTACGTGCCTGGGCGGAGATCGACACGGTGTCGCCGTCCTCGAGGAACGTCCGCGTGGTGCCGTCGGCGAGGGTCAGGGGTTCGGTGCCGTTCCAGGACAGCTCCAGCATGGAGCCGCGTTGATCGGGGTCGGGTCCGCTGACCGTGCCGGAGGCGAACAGGTCGCCGGTACGCAAGGACGCGCCGTTGACGGTCAGGTGCGCGAGCATCTGGGCGCCGGTCCAATACATGGAGGCGAACGGCGGTCGCGAGACCGTGTTGCCGTTGATGCTGACGACCAGCTCGAGGTCGAGCCCCCAGGGGGCGCTGCCCCGCAGGTATGGCAACGGTTCCGGTGATGGGGTCGGCGGCTCGACCCGGGCACCGCCCAGCGCGTCGAGCGGCACGATCCACGGCGACACCGAGGTGGCGAACGACTTGCCCAGGAACGGCCCGAGCGGGACGTACTCCCAGGCCTGGATGTCGCGGGCGGACCAGTCGTCGACCAAGCACACGCCGAACACGTGCCGCTCGAAGTCGTCGATCGACACGGGCTCGCCGAGGGCTGACGGGGCGCCGACGACGAACCCCAGCTCGGCCTCGAAGTCGAGCTTGAGGCTGGGGCCGAAGGTGATCTCGCCGTCGGGGGAGCGGCGTTGTCCGTGCGGGCGCACGATCGGCGTGCCCGACGCCACGACGGTGCCGGCCCGGCCGTGATAACCGATCGGTAGGTGCTTCCAGTTGGGGGTGAGGGCATCGCCGTCGGGGCGGAAGATCCGGCCGACGTTGGTCGCATGATGCTCAGAGGCATAGAAGTCGACGTAGTCCGCGACCGTGAACGGCATACGCAGCTCGACGTCGTCGGCCGGGTGGCGGGTCACCTCGGGCCCATCATCGGACAGCGCAGCGTCGAGGAGCTCGGCGCGGACGTCATGCCACGTGTCCGGGCCGGCCGCGAGGAGCGCGTCGAGGTTGCCGTCGGCGAACAGCTCGGCGCGGCCAACGGCGTCCGTCAGGTCGAGGACGTCCGTGCCGACACCTACGCCCGCGCGCGGGTGGCTCTCGCCGGGCGGAACGAACGAGCAGTACGGCAGCGTGGTCCGGCCGAAGTCGGTCGCCATCAGATCAGCTCGAGATCGCGGAGGTCGGAGAGTGGCTCATCGATGCTGCAGGTGCCGACCGAGCGGAACAGTCGGCGTACGGCCTCGGGGTCGCCGATCTTGAGGGCTGCGGGATCCTGCTCGTCGAGCACGGCAACGGGGTCGCCGCCGTCGATGGTGGCACCCACCGCGGCAAGGACGTTGAGGAACCCGTGCTCGCGGTCCGTACGCACTGCGTGGTGGAGCCCCGCGGTCAGCTTGAAGGGGAGTTCATGACGTACGCAGTGCTCAATGGCACCACCGAGCTGGGTCGACGACGGGATGTCGTCGGCCTCGGCGCCTCCGCAGCGCAGCTTGAGCATCGCCCCGTCCGGGACGCCGAAGCCGCTGTCCCAAAGGCGTTCGACGAAGACCCGCAGATTGGCAGGCAGCTCCGGCAGGTCGTGTACGGCTCCGCGGAGCTCGACAGCCGCAAGGGTGAGGTTCTGTTGGGTGGCGAGCTGGTCGAGGACCTCCGTCAGCTCGTCGACGGTCGAGACGAGGGCGAGATCGAGGTGGCCGTGGCCGAGCGCTTCGCGGAGCTCGCCGAGCCGGGCGGTCGGACAGACGAACGGGCCGACGAGCTGGCCGTCGTGGGTGCCGCGTCGCGCGAGATGGGCTGCGACGGCGCCGGCCATCGGCGCATTGCCGGGCGGAAAGAGCGCAGCATCGTCGAAGAAGCCGCCGAAGAGAGCGGCCATCAGCGGATCCACGACAACGCGTACTCGCCGTCGTCGCAGGCCGTGCCGCCCTCGCCGAGCTCGAGCGGTCGGAACGTGTCGACCATGACCGCGAGCTCGTCGAAGTACTCCGCGCCGAGGCTGGCCTCGATGGCCGAAGGCTGCGGTCCGTGCGAGTGGCCGCCCGGGTGCAGCGAGATCGAACCCCTGCCGATGCCCGAACCCTTGCGGGCCTCGTAGTCGCCGGCGACGTAGAACATGACTTCGTCGGAGTCGACATTCGAGTGGTAGTACGGCACCGGGATTGCCAGCGGGTGATAGTCGACCTTGCGCGGCACGAAGTTGCAGATCACGAAGTTGTTGCCCTCGAAGACCTGGTGCACCGGCGGCGGCTGGTGGACGCGTCCGGTGATCGGCTCGAAGTCGGCGACGTTGAACGCGTACGGATAGAGGCAGCCGTCCCAGCCGACCACGTCGAAGGGGTGCCGCGGCACGACGTGGACGCTGCCGCTGAGCCCGGCGGGCCCCGAGCCGCGGTGCTTGATGAACACCTCGACATTGGTCTCGTCGCGTACCTCGGGCTCGGTCGGGCCACGCAGGTCACGCTCGCAGTACGGCGCGTGCTCGAGCAGCTGACCGTACTTGGAGAGATAGCGCCGGGCCGGGCCGATGTGGCTGTTGGCCTCGATGGCGTATGCCCTGACGTCGCCGTCGGGGACCCAGCGATGGGTCGTGGCGCGGGGGATGATCAGGTAGTCGCCGGGCCCGAACGCGATGTGTCCGAAGACCGTCTCGAGCGTGCCGGTGCCGTCCTCGATGAAGACGCACTCGTCACCCGTGGCATTGCGGTAGAGCGGCGAGGTCTCGGCCGCGACCACGTACGAGATGCGGACATCTCCGTTGCCGAGCACGAGCCGTCGACCGGTCACGATGTTGCGCCCGGCCCCGCCGTCGAACAGATCGTGCAGCTTCAGGTGCCTCGCGAGCAGCGGCTCGTTGGGGGTCATGGACTGGTCGGGCAGCTCCCACGCACGCGCCTCGACGATCGCCGACGGCACGCCGACGTGGTAGAGCAGGGACGAGTCGGACGAGAAACCTTCCTCGCCCATGAGCTCTTCACGGTAGAGCGATCCGTCGGGGCTGCGGTGCTGGGTGTGGCGCTTGGGCGGGATGTTGCCCGCCTGGCGGTAGTGGGCCATCGCCCCTCCTCAGAAGTCGCCTGCCCTAGAAATTTCCACGTTTGGCCTGCTCGCGTTCGATCGCCTCGAACAGGGCCTGGAAGTTGCCCTTCCCGAAGCCTAGTGACCCGTGCCGCTCGATCAATTCGAAGAACACCGTCGGACGGTCGCCGATCGGCTTGGTGAAGATCTGCAAGAGGTAGCCGTCCTCGTCGCGGTCGACCAGGATGCCGCGCTGCTGGAGCTCCTCGATGGGCACCCGTACTTCGCCGATGCGCTCGCGCAGCTCGGGGTCGGTGTAGTACGAGTCGGGGGTGTCGAGGAACTCGATGCCGGCCGCGCGCAGCCGGTCGACGGTGTCGAGGATGTTGTTGGTCGCGAGCGCGAGGTGCTGGGCGCCCGGGCCCTTGTAGAACTCGAGGTACTCGTCGATCTGCGACTTGCGCTTGCCGACCGCAGGCTCGTTGAGCGGGAACTTCACCCGGTGGTTGCCGCTGGCGACGACCTTGCTCATCAGTGCGCTGTACTCGGTGGCGATGTCGTCACCGACGAACTCGGCCATGTTGGTGAAGCCCATGATCCGGTTGTAGAAGTCGACCCATTCGTCCATGTGGCCGATCTCGACGTTGCCGACGACGTGGTCGAGCGCCTGGAAGATCCGCTTCGGCGCGTCCGAGGGGCGCTCGAGGGTGGAGCGGCGCTCGACGTAGCCCGGGAGATAGGGGCCGCGATAGTTGCTGCGGTCGACCAGGGTGTGGCGGGTGTCGCCGTACGCCGCAATGGCCGCGATCCGGACCGTGCCGTGCTCGTCGGTGAGATCGTGTGGCTCGTCGAGGATCGTGGCGCCCTCTTTGCGGGCGTGGTCGACGCAGACGTCCACATCCGGGACCTCGAGGGCGATGTCGGTGATGCCGTCGCCGTGCTCACGGTGGTGGTTCGCGATCATGCTGTCGGGGTCGACGGCTCCGTTGAGCACGAAGCGGACCGCACCGCTCTCCAGCACGTACGAGTGGTGGTCACGGTTGCCGGTCTCGGGGCCGGAGTACGCGACCAGGTCCATGCCGAAGGCGGACATGTAGAAGTGCGCGGACTGGGTCGCGTTGCCGACGGCCCAGACGACGGCGTCCCAGCCGGTGACCGGGAACGGGTCCGTCTTCGTGTCGTACTCCACCAGTCCGACTAGCTGCTTGAGCTGGTCCAGGTCGAGCTCGGCAAGGCGTTCGGAGTCAGTGAGGTCGATGGTCATGGGTCCACAGCACCGCATATCGGCTCGAGTGGGCAAGCGAGCCAGTCTGGGGTGGTCAGGTGTGACACCTCAGCGGAGTAGTCTGATCTTCTGCTGGGCAATATGACTAGTCGGAGTGGACATGGATCAGCTGGATGCAGCACTGATCGCGGCGATGCGCGCCAACCCGCGGGTCGGCGACCTCGAGCTGTCCCGGATCACCCGGGTCGCCCGGGCCACGGTGCAGTCGCGGCTCGCCAAGCTGGAGGCGTCCGGCGTGATCACCGGTTATGGCCCGGACATCGACCTCGTCGCCGCAGGTCACCCGGTGCTGGCCTTCGTCACGTTGGAGATCGCACAGGGCTCTTTGGATGCCGTGACGGCCGAGCTCGAGTCGCTGCCCAACGTCCTCGACGCCTATGTCACCAGTGGCGCGGCGGATGTGCTCTGCAAGATCGCGGCGACCTCGCACGAGGACCTGCAGTCGGTGCTCCTGCACATCAGCCAGTCCGGCTCGGTCGTCCGATCGACCAGCGTCATCGTGTTGTCAGAGCTCGTACGCCCTCGGGTGCTGCCGATGCTCGAGAAGGGTGCGACCGGCGGGTCGTCGCGGGCGCCGGCGTATCGGGGTTAGGGCGTCAGTCAGGTCGTGCTTCGCGGCAGGCTTTTCAAGAATGCGACCTGGTAGCCGAGGTTGGTCGACAGTGCGGGCTCAAAGTAGGGATCGAAGTGGTTCGCATCGAGCTTCTCGATCTGGATGTTCGCATTGTTCAGCGCTCGAATCTTCTTCTCCACGAACGGCGCGACCGTGTCACGGGTGGCGCCAACGACCAGGATCGGGATCTTCACCTGCTTCAAGCTCTTGAACGGCCGGTACGCGCCCATGGTGAGCAGCGAACGGGCTGCGACGCGATTGTCGTAAGTCGCCGCCTCGGGGCCCTCCAATTCGAGGAGATCCTTCAATCCGTTCTGCATGGCTTCGGCTGCCCCGTCGCGGTCCATACTCGCCCATTCGCCCGGCGGTGCGACTACCGGAACGTAGAAGGGGTTTCTCTTTCCGCGAAGCAAATCGACCAGGGCCGAGAAGCCGAAGCGAAGCATCCGAAGGGGTGGGACAGCCTTGACCGCAGCCATGCCATCCAGCATCGGGACCTGCGTGATCGCGCCGAGCAGCTCGGGGTGTTTGGCGGCAGCTCTCACGACGTGCCCGCCCCCGAACGAAGTTCCCCACAAGACGACTCGATCGGGATCGATTTCAGGCTGAGCTCGCAGGTGCTCCAACGCTCCCTCAACCTCACGCTCTCGCTGCCAGGGATTGATGACGTTGCGTGGGGCGCCTTCGCTCTTGCCCCATCCGGCGTAGTCGAACGTCATCACCGCGAACCCCGCCTGGGCAAACGGCTCGTAGAACGGGAGTGTCAGCGCGTCCTGGACCCCGCCCCACCCGTGGACCATGAGGATGGCTGGAAACGGCCCATCGCCTTCAGGAACGCGAAGCGTGGCCGCGCATTCCTTCTCGCCAACGCGGAAACTCGACGTGGACTTCTGCGTGCTCATTGGGCGCCTCCTCAGCTCGGAGAACTCTGTCACAGATCGTGCGCCACCGGTCTGGAGAACAACTGTGATCTGCCCTACCCAGGCACCAGTGAGCCCGGTTGCAATTCGCTAGGCGGCGAGGTGCACGTCGAGCCAGCGCGAGAAATGGAGCTCAAGTCGGCTGGGCGTGGGTTGGCGCATCGCCAGGGTGGCCGGGTCAGTGTCGAGGTAGGTCTTCATGCGGTGGTGTTTTCGACACAAGGGCCGCAGGTTCGCGGCAGTGGTCGGGCCCCTCGGGTGGGGTTGCTCATGGTCCAGGTCGCACTCGGTTGCTGGTCTGGAGCAGGTGGGGACCTGGCAGGTGCCGTCGCGGGCTTGGACTGCGATGCGGAGTTTCGCTGAGGGGAAGCGGCCGAGCTCGGTCACGTCGAGGATGTGACCGAGTGGGTCGGTGAACAGCCGGTAGAACAGGGTGCCGGGCTCGCGGGCCAGATCCCGGACCAGGTCGGCGGGCAGAGCGTATTGGCCATCGAAGGACTCACCCGGCTCATCGGTCAGACCAGCCAGCATGGTGACCGGGACGGTGACGGCGATGATCGCGCCGGCCCTGACCTTGCCGGTGTCGTCGCGGCCGAGCAGCAGGTCAGCGAGCAGGTCCGCCCGCTTGTTGTCGAGCGTCCGATGGTCGGCGGGAAGGCCCTTGGCCTGGTGGGTCAATGACCCGTCGATGCGTACGGCGTCGTTGGTCGGCAACAACGCATGCAGCCAGGAGACACCGTCGTCCTGATGGTCGAACCACACCTGCCGGTCAGCCAGAGCCAGTCGGGTGCGAGTCTGCAACCGGTCCGGTTCAACCCGCGCCACGAACCGCCGCAACCACGCCTTCGTCTGCGTCGCGGTATGCGTTGAGGCATACGCCACCACCTTGGAATCCAGCTCCACCACCGACTCCGGCTCACACAAGCTGCCGACCGTCGACGCGATCAACCGGACTTTCCAGGCGTCGATCTCACCACGCAGGTGTGCCGACCACACTGCCGGCATCCGTCCACGGACCCGGCGGACCTCAGCCAACCGGACCTGCACCGCCTGACCGGGCTGCTTCAGCACCGCACCCAGCTCTTCGGCCGCGAAACCCATCTCGGTGCGGCGAAGATCCAGGTTGTCGGTCCACTCGGACTCGCGGCGGCGGAGGTCGTCGAACTCGAGCATCTCGGTGGCGATCTCGGCCTCAAGTCGGGCCCGCTCGACCTCCAAAGCAGCGACCTCATCGAGGATCGCGACACCGGGGTCGAGGACTGTCTCCATACGTCAAAACTAGCAACTGCCTCGGACACGAATTTTCCGCGAAATCAGCGATATCCACACCCAAGAACACCTCCGATCGAAGCCCGAAACCCACGAGGAAACCGAGTCCGTCAGACTGAACCCATGACAGCCACCAGCCCGTTCTGGCGATCGGTCGAAGCGATCCATGACGTCGTCTACTTCGCCCCCGACGCGAAAGAGCGGTACGAAGCGATCGGCCTCAAGGGCTACTGGATGGGGTATGTGGCCTCCCGCTCCGCGGCCCTCGGCACCCCACCACCGGAGCTGGTCATCGCCACCTTCCACGGATTCGCACCCACCATGGTCCGACGGTCGCTCCCGGACGCGTGGTCGATGGCGACTCGTGACGAGATCCTGCAAGCCCGGTTCGACCTGGCCCGTGACTCCCTGGCTCCGGCCCTGCGGCATGCCGACACCGCGACCCTCGCCAAGGAGCTCGTCGCGATCGTCGGCGGGCTGAACCTGGCGGGCAAGCCACTCGCCGCCGCCCACGCCGCCGTCCCGAAGCCCGACGATGCTCCCGGTCTGCTCTGGTGGGCAGCGACCGTGATCCGCGAGTACCGGGGCGACTGCCACCTCGCCGTGCTCACCGCCGCCGGCCTCGATGGCGCCGACTCCAACGCGCTTGCCGTCGCTGCTG
>JAWWPE010000104.1:0-3138 GCA_033850895.1 Nocardioidaceae bacterium
ACCTCCGGCCGATGGTTGAGCCGGCGATCGCGTACGACGTCCCACAGCGAGCCGACCGCGCCGGCCTTGGAGTCGAACGCCCCGAACACCAGCCGTTGCAGTCGCGCAGCGACGATCGCCCCGGCGCACATCGTGCACGGCTCGAGCGTCACCACGAGCGTGCAGCCCTCCAGGCGCCATTCGCCGCGCGCGGCTGCCGCTTCGCGGATCGCCACGATCTCGGCGTGTCCCGTCGGGTCGCTCTCGGCCTCGCGGGTGTTGCGGCCGCGGCCGATGATCGCGCCATCGGCATCGACCACGATGGCGCCGACCGGCACGTCCTCAGAATCGGCCGCCGACGCCGCGAGGGCCAGCGCCTCGCGCATGAGTTCTACGTACTTGAGAGGCTCTGCCATCAATCGCTCACCCGAGGACTGCGTCGAACTCGTCGCCGAAGCCGAGTCGGTCGGCGACGTCTCGAAGGATGTCTTCGGGGAACAGGTCATCGTCATCGCACAGCATGCCGAGGTCGAGCGCGGTCATACCCAAGTCGCTGATGAGCTCGAGGTCGCCGACCGGCTGCGGCTCGTCGGGGTCCTCGGGATCCGGCAGATCGAGCAGCTCGACGACACCACTGGCGAGCGGCCAGTCCGAGACGGCGGTGAAATCCGACAACATGGCGCGCACCACCGTGCCGGAGCGGCGCAGGATCACGAAGAAGTCGTCGTTCATCGACACCAGTCCGAGCACGCCGACATCGGACGGGAATCGGGCCAGCGCCTCGCTCAGGTGGTCGACGTCCTCGCCGATCCGCGGGTTGAGCTCGACGACCTGCCACTCACCCTCGTCACGGTAGGCGGCCACGGCGAAGTCCACATCGTCCTCTGCCACGGTGCACCTCCCCTGGATGGGCGTCTCATCAGCGAGGATGACAGACCGGAGCGGCCCGCCGCTACTCTCGACCCATGCAGGTACACGTCGCCGACCATCCGCTGATCTCGCACAAGCTGACCGTCCTCCGCGACGAGCGCACCGACTCCCCCACGTTCCGTCGACTCGCCGATGAGCTGGTGACCCTGCTCGCGTACGAAGCCACGCGCGACGTCCGCGTCGCCTCGGTCGACGTGAAGACACCGGTGGCGATGGCCAAGGGCGTACGTCTGTCGTCACCGCGACCGCTGGTCGTGCCGATCCTGCGGGCCGGGCTCGGCATGCTCGACGGTATGCAACGGCTGCTGCCCACCGCCGAGGTCGGGTTCCTCGGCATGGTCCGCAACGAGGAGACGCTCGAGGCGGTGACGTATGCGGAGCGGCTGCCCGAGGACCTCACCGGTCGGCAGTGCTACGTGCTGGACCCGATGCTGGCGACGGGTGGCACCCTCGCCGTGGCGATCGACTTCCTGGTCAAGCGCGGTGCCGACCACATCACCGCGATCTGTCTGCTGGCGGCGCCCGAAGGCATCGCGCGGATGGAGAAGGAGCTGGCCGACATCGACGTACCGGTCAACCTGGTCACCGCCGGCCTCGACGAGAAGCTCAACGAGCTGGGCTACATCGTCCCCGGGCTCGGCGACGCCGGCGACCGTCTCTACGGGGTCGTCGACTGATTCGTGGGGCTCAGCGGTAGATGCCGAAGTAGAAGATGGCGATTACCACCAGGGCGAGCACCAGGAAGATGACCGCCTTGTTGCCGGTGTTCTCGTCGTCGTCGGGGCGGTCGTACTCGGGCTTGTCCACAACGGTCCTCCATCGGTTGGTCCGTACGTATCATTCAACGACTGCGCATGACCACTTGTCACGCGCTCAGAGGGCCCGGATGATCTCCTCGACCTTGTCCTTGGCGTCGCCGAACAGCATCTGGGTGTTGTCGCGGAAGAACAGCGGATTCTGGACCCCGGCGTAGCCCGTCGCCATCGATCGCTTGAACACGATGACGTCGTGCGCCTCCCACACGTGCAGCACCGGCATCCCCGCGATCGGGCTGCCCGGGTCCTCCGCCGCGGCGGGGTTGACGGTGTCATTGGCGCCGATCACCAGCACCACCGAGGTGTCGGCGAAGTCGTCGTTGATCTCGTCCATCTCGAGCACGATGTCGTACGGCACCTTGGCCTCGGCGAGCAGCACGTTCATGTGGCCGGGCAGGCGGCCGGCAACGGGGTGGATACCGAACCGCACCTCGATGTCGAGGGCGCGGAGCTTGCGTACGAGGTCCGCGACCGGATACTGCGCCTGCGCGACCGCCATGCCGTAACCCGGCGTGATGATGACCGAGCTGGCGTTCTTGAGCAGCTCAGCGGCGCCCTCGGCGTTGATCTCGCGGTGCTCGCCGTAGTCGGTGTCGTCGTCGGACTTGGCCTCGATGCCGAACCCGCCGGCGATGACGGAGATGAACGAGCGGTTCATCGCCTGGCACATGATGTACGAGAGGTACGCACCCGACGAGCCAACCAGCGCACCGGTGACGATCAGCGCATCGTTGTCGAGCAGGAAGCCCGACGCTGCGGCGGCCCAGCCGGAGTAGGAGTTCAGCATGGACACGACGACCGGCATGTCGCCGCCGCCGATCGACGCCACGAGGTGCCAGCCGAGCGCCAGCGCGACAACCGTGACGGCGATCAGCAGGCCGAGGCTGGGGTTGATGACGAACGCGATCGTCAGCCCGGCAAACGCCGCGAGCGCTCCGAGGTTGATGAAGTTCTTGCCCGGCAGCATCAGCGGCGCCGACTTGATCCGCGCCGACAGCTTCAGGAACGCCACGATCGAGCCGGTGAACGTCACCGCGCCGATGAAGATGCCGATGAACACCTCGGCGTGGTGGATGTTGAGCAGCGAACCGGTGAAGTCAGAGACGCCCTTGCCTCCCTCGACCTCGTAATAACCGTTCCAGCCGACCAGCACGGCGGCGAGACCGACGAAGCTGTGCAGCAACGCGATCAGCTCGGGCATACCGGTCATCTCGACGACCCGCGCGCGCCACAACCCGATCGCGGCGCCGATCACCACCGCGATCAGCAGCAGGACGATGGCGGTCGAGTCGTCCTCGTGGGCGACGAGGCTGAACGTCGCCACCAGGGCGATAGCCATGCCGCCGATGCCGAACAGGACCCCTTGGCGGGACGTCTCATGCGTCGACAGCCCGGCGAGACTGAGGATGAACAG
>JAWWPE010000168.1:0-5179 GCA_033850895.1 Nocardioidaceae bacterium
CACCTCGAGCTGGCCCGCAACCTCGCCCAGCGGTTCAACCACCGGTTCGGCAAGACGTTCACCGTGCCCGAGGCGTACATCGTCAAGGAGACCGCCAAGATCTACGACCTGCAGGATCCGACCGCCAAGATGAGCAAGTCGGCGTCATCGCCCAATGGTGTCGTTGGCCTGCTCGACGATCCCAAGAAGGCCGCCAAGAAGATCCGTTCGGCGATCACCGACTCCGGCGACGAGGTCCGCTTCGACGAGAAGGAGAAGCCGGGCATCTCCAACCTCCTGGTCATCTACGCGGCGCTCACCGGCCGGACGATCGCCGACATCGAGCGCGAGTACGTCGGCCAGCAGTACGGCGCGTTCAAGGTCGCGCTGTCGGAGCTGGTCGGCGTTTTCGTCGGCACGTTCGGCGAGCGCACCCGGGCCCTGCTCGATGATCGCGCCGAGCTCGACCGCATCCTGAAGTCCGGCTCGGAGCGCGCCCGCGCTGTTGCGAGCGAGACCCTCGACGTGGTCTACGACCGCTCCGGATTCGTTCGGCAGGCGCCCTAGGTGCCCACGATCGGCGTGGCCATTCCGGTGCCCGAGCCCTATGGGTCGATGTTGCAGGAGAAGCGCGGCACGTTCGGTGACCCGATGGCCGAGACCGTGCCGAGCCACGTCACGCTGATCGCGCCGACCGATGTCCCGGTCACTGAGCTTTCCCTTGTGTGTGCCGCGTTGGAGCGCGTTTCGGCGTTGACGCCGCCTTTCCCGATGCGGTTGCGCGGCACCGGCACGTTCCGGCCGATCTCGCCGGTGGTGTTCGTCGCCGTCAGCCAGGGCATCTCCTACACCGAGATGCTGGCCAGCAGCGTCCGGCGAGCCCTTGACGTCGAGGAGCCGGAGTTCCCGTTCCATCCGCACGTCACGGTGGCCCACAACCTCGATGACGCCCAGCTCGACCGGGCCTTCGACGCGCTGCACGACTTCGAGTGCGAGTTCGTCGTCGACGGCTTCGCGCTCTACCAGCACGAGACCGACTCCGGCTGGGTCCCGCAGCGCACCTTCCCGCTCGGCCCCGAGTAGCTCAGACCGGCCCGAGCTCACCGGTCGCGAATGTCGTGAGGTGGGCCAGCAGCTCGGCCTTGAACGCCCGCGCCGCCAGGGGGAGTGCCTCGGAGCTGCGGTGCGCGAGCGCAATGACCCGGTCGAGCGGCGGATTCTCCAGCACCGTCGACTGCAGCTCCGGCCGGCTCGCCAGGACCATGCTCGGCACGACGGCGTGACCGAGGCCGGCCTCGACGAACCGCAGCACGGCACTCATCTCGCCGCCTTCGACGGCGAGCCGTGGCTCGAAACCCGCCGTCCGACAGGCCCGCAAGGTGACGTCGCGGAGGTCGTAGCCCTCGCGGAACATCACCAGCGGCAGGTCGCGAAGGTCACTGACGTCCATACGCTCGGGGAAGCCTGAGTCGGTACGGCTGGCGAGGACCAGGCGTTCGCGCAGGATCGGCGTGGTCTCGATGTCGGGGTCGTCGGTGTGCAACGGCACGATCAACAGGGCGACATCCAGCCGACCCTGGGCGAGCTCACGGGTCAGCACCCGCGATCCGGCCTCCTGCACCTCGAGGTCGATGTCCGGGTACGTCTCGTGGAACCGTCGCAGCGCGTCCGGCAGCAGCCCCTCGCACAGCGACGGCGTCGCACCCATGCGCACGCGTCCGCGGCGCAGATTTGCCACCTCGTGCACGGTGCGCTCGGCGCTCTCCACGTCGATCAGGATGCGTTGGGCGTGGGGGAGCAGGGCCTGACCCGCGCTGGTCAGCTCGATCGCGCCGCGGTTGCGTACGAAGAGAGGGGTGCCGAGCGAGTTCTCCAGCACGCGGATCTGCTTGGACAGACTCGGCTGGGACACGCCGGTCAGCTCGGCGGCCCGGGTGAAGTGCCGAGTACGGGCGACGGCGACGAAATAGCTGAGCTGCTGGATCTGCACGGTCCCACGATAGCCGCAGGCTATGAAACCTACCCTCACAACGTATTGGCGCGAATGACCCGACAGTTCTAATGTGTGGGCGTGACCACCACTTCACCGGCTCCGTCGTCTGGAGCACCGTCCAAAGGACCACATGGGGCGGGCCGAGCGGAGATCGCCGCTCGCACCCTTCGCACCGATCGGTGGTGGATCCCGCCACTGACGACCGCGGTCGGCCTGATCGCCTGGGTGACTTATGCCACCGTGCGCGTCTTCATGCAGAAGGACTACTTCGTCGGGGCGCACCACTACCTCACGCCGTTCTACTCGCCGTGCATCTCCAAGGGCTGTGTCCCGGAGGCGTCCGAGTTCGGCCGCTTCCTGCCCGATGTCTGGTGGCTGCCGTATGCCGCCGCGACCCTGCCGTTCCTGCTGCTGTTCCGCATGACGTGCTACTACTACCGCAAGGCCTACTACCGCGCGTTCTGGCTCTCGCCGCCTGCGTGTGCCGTGGCCGAGCCGCACACCAAGTACACCGGCGAGACCCGCTTCCCGCTGCTGGGCCAGAACCTGCACCGCTACTTCTTCTATGCGGCCGGGATCATCTCGGTGATCAACACCTGGGACGCGATCAAGGCGTTCGAGAACGGCGACGGCGGCTTCGGCCTCGGCCTCGGCAACGTGATCCTCTGGATCAACGTCATCATGCTGTGGACCTACACCTTGTCGTGCCACTCCTGCCGCAGCCTGATCGGCGGCCGGCTCAACCACTTCTCCAAGCACCCGGTGCGCTACAAGCTCTGGGGCTGGGTCTCCAAGCTCAACACCCGGCACATGGCGCTGGCCTGGATCACCCTGGGCACGCTCGCCTTCACCGACTTCTACGTTATGGCCGTTTCGGCCGGCTGGTTCTCCGACCTGCGCTTCATCAACTGACGGACTGACTGACTGACATGACTGCTGATATCGAGACACATTCCTACGACGTCGTCATCATCGGCGCCGGTGGCGCCGGCCTGCGCGCCGCGATCGAGGCCCGCCTCCAGGGCAAGAAGACCGCGATCATCTCCAAGTCGCTGTTCGGCAAGGCGCACACGGTGATGGCCGAGGGTGGCTGTGCCGCGTCGATGGGCAACGTCAACGACAAGGACAACTGGATGGTGCACTTCGGTGACACCATGCGCGGCGGAAAGTTCCTCAACAACTGGCGGATGGCCGAGCTGCACGCCAAGGAGGCGCCGGACCGCGTCTGGGAGCTCGAGACGTACGGCGCACTGTTCGACCGCACGCCCGAAGGCAAGATCAGCCAGCGCAACTTCGGCGGTCACACCTATCCGCGCCTCGCGCACGTCGGTGACCGCACCGGCCTGGAGCTGATCCGCACGATGCAGCAGAAGATCGTGTCGCTGCAGCAGGAAGACTTCCGCGAGACCGGTGACTACGAGGCCAACCTCAAGGTCTACGACGAGACCACGATCATCGACCTGATCAAGGACGGCGACAAGATCGCCGGCGCCGTCGCCTACCAGCGCGAGTCCGGTCGGCACCTGCTGTTCGAGGCGCCCGCGATCGTGATGGCGACCGGTGGCATCGGCAAGTCCTACAAGGTCACCAGCAACTCCTGGGAGTACACCGGCGACGGGCACGCCCTCGCCCTGCGCGCAGGCGCCGCGCTGATCAACATGGAGTTCCTGCAGTTCCACCCCACGGGCATGGTCTGGCCGCCGTCGGTCAAGGGCATCCTGGTCACCGAGTCCGTACGCGGTGACGGCGGAGTGCTGACCAACTCCGAGGGCAAGCGGTTCATGTTCGACTACATCCCCGACGTGTTCAAGTCGCAGTACGCGACCACGGAGGAGGAAGCTGACCGCTGGTACACCGACGCCGACAACAACAAGCGCCCGCCGGAGCTGTTGCCCCGCGACGAGGTCGCCCGGGCGATCAACTCCGAGGTCAAGGCCGGCCGCGGATCACCGCACGGCGGCGTCTTCCTCGACGTCTCCAGCCGGATGCCCGCAGAGGTCATCCTCAAGCGGCTGCCGTCGATGCATCACCAGTTCAAGGAGCTGGCCGACGTCGACATCACCAAGGAGCCGATGGAGGTCGGCCCCACGTGCCACTACGTCATGGGTGGCATCGAGGTCGACCCCGACACCGGCGCCTCCACGGTCGCCGGCCTGTTCGCCGCGGGTGAGTGCTCCGGCGGAATGCACGGCTCGAACCGGCTCGGCGGCAACTCGCTGTCGGACCTCCTGGTCTTCGGCCGTCGCGCCGGCGGCGGTGCGGCGCAGTACGTCGACTCGCTCGGCGACGCCCGTCCGGTCGTCTCGGAGGCTGCCGTCAAGGAAGCCCGCGATCGTTCGGTCGCCCCGTTCGGCGATGGTGGCGAGGAAGGTGCGGAGAACCCGTACACCCTGCACCAGGAGCTGCAGCAGAGCATGAACGACCTGGTCGGCATCATCCGCAAGGCCGAGGAGATCGAGCAGGCCCAGGGCAAGATCGAGGAGCTGCGCGAGCGCGCGAAGCACATGGTCGTCGAAGGCCACCGCCAGTTCAACCCGGGCTGGCACCTCGCGCTCGACCTGCGCAACATGCTGCTGGTCAGCGAGTGCGTCGCCAAGGCGGCACTGATCCGCACCGAGAGCCGTGGCGGTCACACCCGCGACGACTACCCCGCGATGGATCCCGAGTGGCGCCACCAGCTGCTGGTCTGCAACATCAAGGACGACGGCTCGGTCGACGTCCAGCACAAGGAGCAGGTCCCGCTCCGTTCTGACCTGCTCGACCTGTTCGAGATGGACGAGCTGAAGAAGTACTTCACCGACGCCGAGCTTTCCGGAAGGACGAACTGATGGGCTACCAGCAGAGTTTCCGAGTGTGGCGCGGTGACGACGAGGGCGGTGACTTCCAGGACTACGACGTGGAGGTCAACGAGGGTGAGGTCGTCCTGGACGTCATCCACCGCCTGCAGGCCACCCAGACGCCCGACCTGGCCGTTCGGTGGAACTGCAAGGCCGGCAAGTGTGGCTCGTGCAGCGCCGAGATCAACGGACGCCCGCGCCTGCTGTGCATGACGCGGATGTCCACCCTGCCGCCGGAGAGCACCGTCACGATCACCCCGATGCGGACGTTCCCGGTGATCCGCGACCTCGTCACCGACGTGTCGTTCAACTACCAGAAGGCCCGCGAGGTCCGCGCGTTCGTACCCCCCGAGGGTGTCGAGCCGGGCGA
>JAWWPE010000240.1:0-4674 GCA_033850895.1 Nocardioidaceae bacterium
ACGAAGCTCAAGGTCTACTCCGGCCCCGAGCACCCGCACACCGCCCAGAAGCCCCAGCCGTTCGAGATCACGCAGATCTCCCAGTAAAGAAGAGACGAAGGCGCATCGTGGCTGACACCACCACCGAAACCGAGACCGAGTTCGAGACCAACGAAGAGGGCGTGGCTTACACGTCCGAGACGGTTGGTTCCTCGGAGACCTCCGGCAAGCCCGCGACGATCGCTCCGGGCGCGGCCACTGGCCGTCGCAAGGAGGCTGTCGCCCGCGTACGCATCGTGCCCGGCACCGGCGTCTGGACCGTCAACGGCAAGCCGCTCGAGGAGTACCTCCCCAACAAGCTGCACCAGCAGATCGCCAAGGAGGCGTTCGCCGAGACCGGTCTCCAGGACCGTTTCGACGTCATCGCCCGCGTCACCGGTGGTGGCATGACCGGCCAGGCCGGCGCACTGCGTCTCGGCGTGGCTCGCTCGCTCAACCAGATCGACGAAGAGGTCAACCGCCCGGTGCTCAAGAAGGCCGGACTCCTGACCCGCGACTCCCGCATCAAGGAGCGCAAGAAGGCCGGTCTCAAGAAGGCCCGTAAGGCTCCTCAGTACAGCAAGCGCTGATCCTTCGTGGGCCGGATCTTTGGCACAGATGGGGTTCGCGGACTCGCGAATCGTGATCTGACTGCCGAGCTCGCCGTCGACCTCGCGGTCGCGGCGGCCCACATCCTCGGCGAGGTCGGTGCTTTCGCCGACCAGCGTCCGACCGCAGTCGTAGCCCGCGATCCCCGCGCCTCAGGAGAGTTCCTCGAGGCCGCGGTGGTCGCGGGTCTTGCATCTGCCGGCGTCGACGTTCACCGCCTCGGTGTCGTGCCGACCCCCGGTGCCGCCTACCTCACGTCGTTCCTGGCCGCCGACATGGGCGTCATGATCTCGGCGAGCCACAACGCGATGCCCGACAACGGCATCAAGTTCCTGGCTCGCGGCGGGCTCAAGCTCGACGATGACCTCGAGCTGCTGATCGAAGACCGGCTCGAGGAGCCTTGGGACCGTCCGACCGGCGCTGACGTGGGTCGCATCGGCGACAGCCATGCGGGCGTCAGCGCGTACGTCAAGCATCTGGTCGACTCGGCCCCGCGACGCCTCGACGGCCTGACCGTGGTGCTCGATTGCGCAAACGGTGCCGCCTACGACGTGGGCCCCCGCGTGTTCGAGCAGCTCGGCGCCAAGGTCATCGCGATCCATGCCGAACCCGACGGCCTCAACATCAACCTCAACTGCGGATCGACCCACCTCGAAAGCCTGCAGAAGGCGGTCGTCGAGCACAGTGCGGATGCCGGCTTCGCCTTCGACGGCGACGCCGACCGCTGTTTGGCGGTCGACGCCACGGGCGCCGTCGTTGACGGCGACCACATCCTCGCGATCCTCAGCCTCGCCGCCCGTGATGCCGGGCGTCTCGTCAAGGACACCGTCGTCGCGACGGTCATGAGCAATCTCGGTTTCGTCCAGGCGCTGACCGCCGCGAACATCACCGTGATCCAGACCGCCGTCGGCGACCGCTACGTGCTCGAGGCCATGCGCACGGGCGGATTCAACATGGGTGGCGAGCAGTCCGGCCACGTCATCATGGGCGATTACGCCACCACCGGCGACGGGGTGCTGACCGCGGTGCACCTGGCGGCGCGCATCGCCGAGGCGGGCACACCGCTCGCCGAGCTGGCGTCGGTCATGACCCGGCTGCCGCAGGTGCTCATCAACATCCCCGACGTCGACAAGTCGCGCGCGGAGACTGACGCGACACTCCAGGGTGAGATCGCGATCGCGGCGGCACGGCTGGGCGACACCGGCCGCATCCTGCTGCGACAGTCCGGCACGGAGCCGCTCGTACGCGTGATGGTCGAGGCGCCGACGCACGATGAAGCCTCCGAGGTCGCCCAGCACCTCGCCGAGGTGGTCCGGGTCAACCTCGCTCTTTGAGCGTCTCCTAATCTGGTCCGATGACCACGATCGAATCCCTGGATCCGGCCGATGACGTGCAGTACGCCGAGTTCTACTCGGTCTATGCCGCCGCGCTCGGTGACGAATGGGATCGCCCCTACAGCGCGCGCGAGAAGCGGCTCGCCCTGCAGGAGAAGTCGGAATATCAGGAAGTCATCGGCGCATTGGGCCGCAACGACGCGGGCGTCGCGGTGGTTGCCGGCACGATCGACTTCTCCCTGAAGGACAACGTCGACGTGGGATTCATCGAGGTCGGCGTCGCCCCTGGGCACCGTCGGCAGGGTCACGGCAGCGCGATGGTCGCTCACCTCGTCGAGCTCAACTCGTCCCGCGGCCGTACGTCCTTGATGGGGGAGGTCCGTTGGGACGAGGGGCAGACCGGGTCCGGTCACACCGCCTTCGCGGAGGCCTGCGGATTTCACCTCGACATGGCCGATGCCCACCGTGTCCTCGACCTGCCCGCGCCCTTGCCCGAGGCTCCGGCACGAGATGGCTACACGATGGTCTCGTGGCGGCGTGGTGTGCCCGATGAGTGGATCGATCAGTACGCCCACCTCGTCTCCCGCCTCGTGGAGGACTCGCCGTCCGGCGACTTCCCGCTGGAGAACGAGTTCTACGACGCCGGTCGGATCCGGGCCGACGAGCGCCTGCTGGCCGAGCAAGGTCGGGTGATGCAGGTCGTGGCGGCGGTGTCGCCAGACGGCGAGCTCGTCGGTCATACGCAGCTCGTCTTTCCGGAATCCGATCCCGGAGACGTCTACCAGTGGGCGACCTTGGTGCTTCCGGAGCACCGAGGTCACGGTCTCGGTCTGAGTCTCAAGGTGGAGGCGATGCGAGTGTCGGCGGACCTCCTCGAGGGGCGCCGGTTCGTCCACACCTACAACCACGCCGACAACGGTCCGATGATCGCCGTCAACGAGGTGATGGGATTTCGTCGGGTCGGCTGGCTCGGCGAGTTCGTACGAAATCTGTAGCGGCCGTAGGCACTCGAGACAGATGGACAGACAGAGTTTCTGCAAACTTCGCACATATGTGGTGGCGGGCAACTAATCTCCTTGCTGCAACCACTCCCATCCCGTTGCCCAAGGAGCTCTGTCATGTCCCGCAACCGCGTACGCGCGGCCGCCTTGTCGGTCGCCATGATTGCCACCGTCGGCCTGACCGTCGGCCTGACCGAGACCTCGGTCTCGGCTTCACAGAAGACCGAGATCACCGAGTCCCATCCGTCGCGCCCGATCACGGGTGAGGGGTTCTACATCCGCGGCACGATCTCCACCCACATCGCCCGCCCGGTGGAGCTGCAGCGCAAGTTCCACGACACCTGGAAGATCGTCGACACCGAGAGCACCAACGATGCCGGCCAGTTCCAGTTCAGCACGTCGACCACGGTGAACCGCACCTACCGGGTTGTCGCCCACTCGTACACCTCCGGCATCACCTACAAGCTCCGCAAGACCGCGCCGTACGTGGTCACCCTTGCGCACGACACGGTGAAGCTGACCATCTCTCCGTCGCCGCTTCGGCGCGGGCACCACGGGAAGTTCACGTTCAAGTTCGGAGCGACCCGAATCGGACGAGAGCTCACCCAGGAGACGATCGTCAACGGGGGACCGAAGAGCGTCAGCTTGGGGCCGAGTGAGACAGGTCGCGTGATGACGTCCGAGGGTACGATCCCGTCGGACTTCCCGAAGGGCACGTACAAGTTCCGGCTCATCGCCGGGTCATGGAACGGCTCGACGGAAGCAAAGAGCCCGTGGGTGACCGTCACGGTCAAGTAGTTCTTCGGGTCACTCAACAAGAGGCACCTGCCGCTGGGTCATCCCAGCGGCGGGTGTTTTCTCATTCGCCGGACACGTTGTCTCTGGAACCAGTAGTTTTCGGGCTCACCCAAATAGGAGAACCTATGCGATCCGTACGTATGCTCGGCGCCACAATCCTGGCCACCACCGGCCTGATTGCCGTGGGCGTCACCACCGAAGCCGCCAATGCGAGCAGCAAGGACCTCACGGCCACGTATACCCACGTGATGAAGTCCGAGCACTTCGCGTTGTACGGGTCAATGTCGACCCATGTCACGCGAGCAGTCAAGCTGCAGTATCGCAACCACAACTCCGGTGCGTGGACGACGAAGTACAGCGACACCACTGCCTCGAACGGCTCGTTCTACTTCGATCTCACGACGACCAAGACGCGTTACTGGCGCTACTACGCACCAGCCACCAACACCTTGGCGTCGATCAAGGGCCATTCGCTCAAGGTGTCGTTGGTGAGCCAGAAGGTGGTGTCGATCCAGGTGACTCGGAAGACGCAGTGCCACGTCGGCAATCCGTCCGCAACCAAGGACGTCACGTTCGAGTACCGGTTCTACCCGGCGCGGGTCGGTCGCATCGTCAGCTTCGGTTCATCTCACATCACGACGCAGGACGAAGAGGACAACACCGGACGGGTGGTCTTCAAGTTCAACCCCGGAGTGGCAACCGACGGCACGTTCGGTGCTGCTGCGACGGCGCAGGGCTACTACGGGTCGAGCTCGCAGGTCTCGAAGATCCTGCACTATTCGATCACCCAGTGCCCGATCATTTTCTGATCGGGTGACCGAGCACCTGCCGTCGGGACCATCCCGGCGGCAGGTCTGCTTGATCTAGAGCTTGCGGAGGCGGACCCAGCTGACCGTGTGGTCGCTGCCCTTGCG
>JAWWPE010000034.1:0-8308 GCA_033850895.1 Nocardioidaceae bacterium
ACGACACGGGCGACCGGCATCGGTGCGGTGGCCGTCAGCGCGTACGGCACGGTGTCCTTGCGCCTCGCTCGCGACCGGCCGGGTTGCCACTTGGGGTGGACGACCCTGGCCGGGATCGGTGGAGTCGAGTCGGGCCACGGCACGACCGGTGGTGCGACGTTGCTGGCCGACGGCAGCACGTCCAAGCCGATCCTCGGGCCGGCGCTCAACGGCACGGCCGGGATGGCCAGCATCAGATCGAATGCGCAGTCCAGCCATTGGCACGGCGATCCCCGGTGGGACCACGCCGTCGGACCCATGCAGTTCATCCCCTCGACCTGGCGCACCTGGGGCGCGGACGGGAACGGTGACGGCGTCTCCGACCCCAACAACATGTACGACGCGGCCTACGCGACCGGCTTGTACCTGTGCGCATCCGGGGCGGACCTGCGTACGGGCCAGGGTTGGAGCCGGGCGATCTTCTCCTACAACCACTCCGACGACTACGTACGCAGCGTGCTGGTCCGCGCGAACTCGTACGCCGGATAGCAGACGGACGGGCCGGTCCTCACCGAGGACCGGCCCGTCCGGGCGGTTGTCAGACTGCGACGGTGACGCGTGCTCGACGTCGCGCACCGACTCGGTGACCCACGGCGACCAGGCCGAAGCCGACCGCGAAGATGGCCGCCGCGACAAGCCCGTAGCCCACCGGCATCTTGGGATCCTTGGAGAACGCGGAGTAGTCCCCGCCGACCCACGAGATCATCAGATAGACGCCCTGGAACGTGAAGGCCCAGAGGTACGCGATGGCGTATGCGACGTTGGCCGACAGGTGAGACTTCACGAAGAAGCCCAAGGGGAAGGCGAGCAGGACCGTGACGATGGCGATCATGTCGGCACCTAGTCCTGCAGTGCGGCCGACCGCTTGGCCGGTGAGAACATCAGCACGACGATCGCCACGGTGAGCAGCACGCCTACCGCGACCAGAATCTTGACGAAGGCAGGCACGTCGACGAAGAACGCCGGCAGCGATGTCAGCGTGACGATGATGGTGCTGGCGGCCGTGAGTCGAGCGGCCGCGCGGCTCCGGTTTCGCCAGGCGACGATCCCGGCGACGACGGCCACGACGCCGAGGATCGAGCAGACGATCATGATCGCCAGCGGGGGTCCGTCCTCACCCGCATCGGCTGACTCCAGGAAGCTGGGGATGTTGGTGACGCCGTAGAAGATCGCCAGGCCGAGACCGACCTTGTTCTTGGTGGTCCAACCGGTGGTGGCTGTGGTGGTGGTCATGATGACTCCTTCGATGGGTGGTGGTGAGACCACACTCATCCGTACGGACGCCGGACGTACCGGGTCGTGCACCTCATTGTCCGGGAGATGTCCCGGCTCGTACAGGTGCCTGATCCCGGGTCAAAAGGACCGCTGAGACGGGACAATCGATGCATGGACCCGATCCGCGTCGTGCTGGCCGACGACCACCCCGTCGTACGCAGCGGGCTTCGAGCACTCCTGGAGTCGCTGCCCGGCTACGAAGTGGTGGCCGAGGCGACCGACGGGGAGGCCGCCGTCAGGGAGACCCAGCTGACGACACCCGACGTCGTCCTGATGGACATCCGGATGCCGGGGCTGGACGGTATCGAGGCCACCAGACGCGTACGCGCGGCAGTTCCCGGCACGGCCGTCCTGGTGCTGACCATGTTCGACGACGATGACACGGTGTTCGCGGCGATGCGGGCCGGCGCCCAGGGTTATCTGCTCAAGGGAGCCGAGCAGGAGGAGATCGACCGGGCGATCCGTGCGGTCGTCGCCGGCGAGGCGATCTTCAGCCCCGGTGTGGCCCAACGCGTGCTCGGCTATTTCGCCGCACCGCCGGCCGCTGCCGACCCGTTCCCGGAGCTGACTGCGAGGGAACGCGAGGTGCTCGACCTGGTCGCGGCTGGGCGCCGCAACCAAGCCATCGCGGACGAGCTCTTCCTCTCGCCCAAGACGATCGCCAACCACATCTCATCGATCTTCGTGAAGCTGGCAGTCGCCGACCGCTCGGCGGCGATCGTGCGGGCGCGCCAGGGTGGGCTCGGCGGATCGTGACCGAATCTCTGGTCGCTGCGGTGATCTTCGGCCTCTCGGCGAGCGTCTCTGGGTGGTTCGTCGTGCAGGGGTCACGTGCGCGGCTCTCCGGTGGTGCACTTCTTGTCGGCGGAGCCGCGACGTTGATCGGATGCGCGCTCGTCGGTCTGGACGTGAATGACACGGCACCTCCCGTCTTTCGGGTGGCGGGCTGCCTCATGTTGCCGCTCGCCGTGGCCCTCTACCCGCGCGCCACCTGGCGTGATCCGGTGTCCTTCGTGGTCGTCGTTGCCGTGTTGGGCGCAGGCTCGATCTGCGTCATCTGGTCGGCGTCCACCGAACCGATGAGCTATGTCCTGGTTGGTGCACTGCTACTTCACTCCTGGTGGGGCTTCGAGCAGGGGAGCGACGAGGAACGTCGCGCTCTGACGTGGTCCTCGCTGGCCTACATCGGGGCCGGCCTGATCGCCGGATTCGTCGGGTTCGTGGTCTCGGCCGACAAGGGCGCCAACACGTTCTCGATCCCACTGATGCTCCTGCTGTTCGCGTTCGGCCCGGTGGCGATGGTCATCGGAGTGCTGCGCCCGGAATTCGTTGACGTGCGCGGTCTGGTCACCCGGGCGGTCGTCGCGGCGACGGTGCTGACGACGTACGTGGCCTGCGCCGTTGGTGTGACCTCGGGGATCGAGCAGCTGCGCGGGCGCCCGCTGGAGTCACCTCCGACGATCGTCATCTGCGCTCTGCTGGCTTTCGGTGTCCGACCCCTGCAGATGCTGCTCAGGGGGGTCGTCGACCAGCTCCTGTTCGGCGACCGACCCGATCCGCTGAGCGCAGCGACGCGCGTGGTCGACCGGATCGGTGACGACCCCGTCCTTGCCCTGCGGGCCATTCGCGAGGCGCTCGTACTTCCCTACGCCTCGCTGCGCGCGGACGGTCGAATTCTCGCCACGTCCGGCACCGAGGTGACCCACGTACGTACGCTCCCGCTTCAGCTCGGCGGCGACGACGTGGGCGAGATGGTGGTCGGGCTCCGAGCCGGTGACATGTCATTGGCCGCCGGGGACGAGCAAGTCCTTCGCATCGTGGCGCCGCTGCTCGCCCAGACGCTCCGTGCCCAGGCGCTGGCCACCGAGCTGATCGAGTCGCGGGGAGCCGCGATCGCCGCGATCGAGGACGAGCGCCGGCGACTGCGTCGGGATCTGCACGATGGGCTCGGGCCGACGCTCACCGGGGTGGCATTCGCCACCGACGCGGCACGCAATCAGCTGCAGAGCGATCCGGCGCGTGCTGACGCATTGCTGGAGCGCCTGCGGGGTGACACCACGTCGGCGATCGCGGAGGTACGGCGGCTGGTCGAGGGGCTTCGACCGCCTGCCCTGGACGAGCTCGGGCTCGTTGGTGCGCTGCGGCAGCAGACCTCCGCGCTGCACACCGAGGGTGGATCGGCGTTGAGCGTGACGATCTCCGCCCCCAACCGGCTCCCTGACATGTCGGCGGCCGTCGAGGTCACCGCCTACCGGGTGATCGTCGAGGCCCTGACCAACGTTGCGCGCCACGCCGGCGCCACGGCGGCACGCGTCGAGCTGAGTGTCGATGGCGAGGCCTTGCGGCTCACCGTCCAGGATGACGGTCGTGGCTCGACGTCATGGACCCCCGGGGTGGGAATGTCGTCGATGCGCGAACGCGTCGAGCAGGTCGGAGGGACGCTCACCGCGGCTCCCAATGGGGATGGCGGTCGTGTGCTTGCGAAGATCCCGCTCAGCTCGGTGGCCTCATCGTGAGCAGGCTGGTCGATCTGCACAGAATCTTCACGAGTTGACGACGGTTCCCGGCGCGACCCCGCCCTAGGGTCGAATCATGCCTCCGAACGCAGCCCGCACGATCCTCGTCGTCGAGGACGAGCCGGTCATCAACCAGGCGATTGCCGACCGACTCAGGGCCGAGGGGTTCGAGGTCGTGCAGGCCTGGGACGGCCCGGAGGCCGTCGAGGCCTTCTGCACGGCCGCCCCCGATCTGGTCGTGCTCGACGTGATGCTGCCCGGCTTCGACGGCCACGAGGTGTGCCGGCGGATTCAGGCGCAGCGACCGGTGCCGGTCATCATGGTGACCGCGCGCGATGACGAGTCGGACGTCCTGGTCGGGCTCGGAGTCGGCGCCGACGATTACTTGACCAAGCCGTTCCGCATGCGCGAGCTCATCGCGCGGATCCGTGCGCTGCTGCGTCGAGTCGACCGGGCCGCGGACCTGGCCGGCACCCGCGAGATCGTGCTGGGCGACCTGCAGATCGATCCAGGTGCACGCCGGGTCTGGCTCGGAGAGCAGGCCGTTCACCTCACCGCGACCGAGTTCGACCTGCTCAGCTGCCTGGCCATGACCCCGGGCCAGGTGCTGACCCGGGAGAAGCTGCTGGCCGATGTGTGGGGCTGGCCCGGGGCCTCCGGCACCCGAACCGTGGACAGTCACGTCAAGGCCTTGCGCGCCAAGATCGGCGCAGACCGCGTACGCACGGTGCACGGCGTCGGCTACGCCCTCGAGGTCGTATGAGCGCGCCACAGGGGCCACTCGACCGGATCAGCTCGGTCAAGATCAAGCTCGGGGTGCTGGTGGCGGCGAGCGTCGCGGTTGCCGCCATCCTCGCGACGGTCGGCTCCGGCGTCGCACCTTGGCTGAGCATTCCGGTGACGATCCTGATGGCGCTCGCGGTGACCCAGCTGCTGGCCACGGGGATGACCTCGCCGCTGCGGCAGATGACCCGGGTCGCCAGCCAGATGGCCCGCGGCGACTACTCGGGACGAGTCCACACCAATGCCAGCGACGAGGTCGGCCAGCTCGCACGGGCCTTCAATTCGATGGCGCACGACCTCGAGACCGTCGACCGACAACGTCGAGAGCTCGTCGCCAATGTCTCCCACGAGCTTCGTACGCCACTCACCGCGCTCTGCGTCGTGCTGGAGAACCTGGTCGACGGGGTCGCCCAGCCGGATCCAGCCGGACTCCAGGTGGCGCTCGACCAGGCCGAACGACTCAGCCACCTCGTCGAGGACCTGCTCGACCTGTCGCGAGTCGAGGCGGGCATCGCGCCGCTCGAGCTGCAGTCGATCCGGGTCGAAGTGCTGCTCGAGCGGGCCGCCACCGAGGCAGCTGCCGGCCCGCACCCGGTGACCTACGACGTACGTGTGCAACCCCCGGGACTCACCGTGCAAGGGGACCCGGCGCGACTCCAGCAGCTCGTCGCCAACCTGCTCGACAACGCCGCCCGTCACAGCCCCAGCGGCGCCACCGTGATGATCGCCGCCGCCGAGCGCGGGCAGCAGTGGTCGCTCGAGGTCGCGGACCAGGGTCCCGGCATCGATCCGGAGAACCGCGACCACGTCTTCGAACGATTCGGCACCCTCGCCCAGCAGACCGGCGGCTCGACCGGCGGGACCGGCCTCGGACTTGCGATCGCGCGCTGGGTCACGGACCTGCATCAAGGATCGATCGGCTTCGTCGACCCCGTCGACGGTGGAGGCGCGCTCGTCCGAGCAGTGCTGCCGATCGAGCCGGTCGCCCCCGTCCAATCCACGACTCCCGAGGAGAACGCGATGCCCACGACCCAGGCTCCACAACCCCGACCGCCCCATGTCGAGACGACCGACACGCCATCGGTGGCTGCAGTGTTCGGCTCGTTCTGGCCCGAGATCGAGGTGCCGGCACGCACCAACGTCCTGCTCGCGTGTGCAGCGGTCGGTGTGCTGGCCGGTCTGGTGATTCCCGAGCACGATCTGGGCCTCGGTACGTTCCTGGTGCTGATGGCGGCCGGGGCGACGGTGTTCCTCACCGCCAAGAACCGGCGTGATCCCTTCACGATCAGCTGTGCAGTGTTCTGCTTCCTGCTGTCGGTCCCGGTGGTCCTGCGCGACGCCGACTGGATCGCCGTACCCTGCCTGCTGATCGGCGCCCTGCTCTGCGCCGTCGGCATCGCCCGCGGACGGAGCCTTCCCGACTTCGTCGTCGCCGCGGCTGCGGCCCCGATGGCCGGCCTGCGAGGCATGCCGTGGCTCGGACGGACGGTTCGCAGTGTCACGGGCAGCGGCCGTGCTCCGGCGGTCGCACGCACGGCGGCCCTCTCGCTGGCCGGCCTGGTCGTGTTCGGTTTGTTGTTCGCGTCCGCCGATGCGGTCTTCTCCGACTGGGTCGGCAAGGTCGTGCCCGACCTCAGCGTCGACACGTTCGCCCTGCGCGCCTTCGTGGCTGTCGCGATCGGCGGCGTGGTGCTCGCGGCGTCGTACATGGCGCTCAACCCGCCTGCCATCCCGCTGCCGGCCGGGGGGGCCCGCCGACCGGTCCAGCAACGATACGAATGGCTGGCACCGGTGGCCCTCGTCGACCTGGTGTTCCTGCTGTTCCTGGTCGCCCAGGCGACGGCGTTCTTTGGCGGCCACGACTACATCCGGCGGACGACGGGTCTGACGTATGCCGAGCACGTCCACCAGGGCTTCGGCCAGCTGACCGTGGCGACGGTGCTGACCCTCCTGGTGGTCTGGGCCGCCTCTCACAAGGCCCCCGTCGAGACGGCGTCCGACCGAGCATGGCTGCGCGGTGCCCTCGGGCTGCTGTGCGCCCTGACCCTGGTGGTGGTGGCCTCCGCTCTGTACCGGATGCACCTGTACCAGCAGGCCTACGGCTTCACCCGCCTGCGGCTGCTGGTGGACGTCTTCGAGGGGTGGCTCGGACTGCTGGTGATCGGCGTGCTCGTCGCGGGCATCGCGCTGAAGGGCGGCTGGCTGCCTCGGATGGCGCTCCTCAGCTCCGCGGTGATGCTGCTGGGCCTGGCCGCGATCAACCCCGATGCCTGGATCGCGCACCACAACGTCGAGCGGTATGAGTCGACCGGCAAGGTCGACTGGCACTACCTCGACGGGCTGTCCCTGGATGCTGCGCCGGTGCTCTCACACCTGCCCGAGGCCGATCGAGCGTGCGCGTTGGCGTCGTACGTACCGCCGAAGGATGACTGGCTGGGCTGGAACTACGGCCGGTCCCGGGCCGAGCACGCCCTGCGGAACGTGACGGTTGACGCCACGACCCCGTGCAGGTCCGTGCCCGACGCCGGATGAGGTGCTAGCTTCCGTCGACGATCGCCTTCAGCTTGTCGGCGTGCTTCTTGACCCGGTCGCCGTAGTCGCCTGCCTCCGCCTTGACGAAGATCGCGTGCAGCTTGGCCGGCCGATCGGCGGGATCGGCGGCATGCGCGGCCTTCAGGTCCGCCTTGAGCTTGGCCGGTGCGTGTCCCCAGAGCCCGCCGCGGGGATGCTCGGCCCGCTTCTCGATCCGCGGGCCGTACTTCCCGGCCTTGGCGTCGCTGCGGACCTTCTTGATCGCGTCGATCCGGGCCTGGCCGGTCAGCGCCCGCGCGGCCTTGAGGTCGGCCTTGAACTTCGCGCGGTCGGCCGCCCTTGCCGGAGAGGGCTTGGTGGAGTCGGCGTCGAGCGAGGATGCGCTCTGCGACACCGAGGCGCTCGCCGGCGCGGGGGTCGAGGTGAGCCAGATGGCGCCGCCGATGCCGGCGACGATGGCGAAGGCGAGTGCGCTGATCGCGAGCCGTCGCCCCAACGGTGTCCTGGTGGTGGGAAATTTCACGGTGATTCCTTCGGGTAGAGGTTCGACGCGTCCACGCTCTCCGACGTGCGCCAAGAAGCGGTACGGGAAATGTTCGGAGCGTGTAAGGATCGGCCGCTGATGCGCATACGACCTGCAGCGTCCTGTTTCATGGTCGGGTGGAGACCACGCCGGCCAAGGGGCTCATCCTGGTGATCGAGGACGAACCCTCGATCGCCGATCTGCTGCGGCTCTACCTGGCTCGCGCCGGTTATGGCGTCCACGTGGAGCGCGACGGCGAGGCCGGTCTCGCCCAGGTGCGTGCCCTCCGACCGGCGTTGATCCTGCTCGACGTCGGGCTGCCCGGCGCCGACGGCATCGAAGTGTGTCGTCGGCTGCGCGCCCAGGACGACTGGACCCCGGTGATCTTCGTGACCGCGCGCGACGATGAAGTCGACCGGATCCTGAGCCTCGAGCTCGGCGCCGATGACTACGTCACCAAGCCGTTCTCGCCACGCGAGCTGGTCGCCCGCATCGCGGTGGTGCTGCGTCGCACCAGCGGCGGCGTCGGCGGCGCGGCGCTGGAGAGTGGCTCGGTGCGACTGCAGCCTGCCGCCCGGCTGGTGACGGTGGACGGCGAGCCGGTCGAGCTCACGGCCACCGAGTTCGATCTGCTCGAGGC
>JAWWPE010000279.1:0-4125 GCA_033850895.1 Nocardioidaceae bacterium
TTCTTGGGATCGCTGATGTTGCTCGGCGGGACGTACTTGCCCGAGACGCTGTTCGCGCTGCTGGTCTGGTGGATGGCATAGCCACCCACCGCGATCAGGGCAACGACGATCGCCACGATCGCCACCGTGATGAGGTTGCGCTGCTTGCGATCGGCCTTCTCCCGCTCCTTGCGCATCTGCTCCGCGCGTGCGGCTCGCTGCTGACGTTCGTTGGCCACTTGATCTCCTGGGTCCGGCGGTCACCATGATGACAAACGCGGGGCGTACGTGGAAGGTTCCACCAGACCATATCGGGGCGACCGAAGTGCCCCGTCTGCGAGGCGCAGTAGTGTGCTCGACGTGAACGACAAGCTGGTGTGGATCGACTGCGAGATGACCGGGCTGTCCCTCGAGCACGATGCGCTCGTCGAGGTGGCCGCCCTGGTGACCGACTTCGAGCTGAACGTGCTGGGCGACGGGGTGGACCTGATCGTCAAGCCTCCGCAGGCCGCGCTCGACCAGATGGATGACTTCGTCCGCAACATGCACACGACCTCCGGGCTGATCACCGAGCTCGACGCCGGGCTCACCCTCAGTGACGCCGAGGAGCAGGTGCTCGACTACATCCGCGAGCACGTCAAGGAACCCCGCAAGGCCCCCCTGGCGGGCAACACGATCGGCACCGACCGCGCGTTCCTGGCCCGCGACATGCCCGAGCTCGAGACGTGGATGCACTACCGCGTCGTCGATGTCTCGTCGATCAAGGAGCTCACGCGGCAATGGTTCCCGCGGGCCTATTTCGCGGCGCCGGCCAAACGCGGTCATCATCGCGCCCTCGTCGACATCCAGGAGAGCATCGAGGAGCTGCGCTACTACCGAGCAGCCGTCTTCGTCCCGCAGCCCGGGCCCGAGACCGAGGCCGCCAAAGCGATGGCCGCCGAGGCCTTCGGGTCGGTCACGGGCGAGGTCTGAGGGCCGTCCGGCCTGCGCTAAACTCTTCCTCGCCGTGTCGGGCGCATGCCCGGCACGCGTGGTGGGTGTAGCTCAGTTGGTAGAGCACCGGCTTGTGGTGCCGGTGGTCGCGGGTTCAAGTCCCGTCATCCACCCCACGAAGACCCTCGATCCTCGGATCGGGGGTCGCTGTGTTTCACGGATCAACGCGAGCGGAGCGTGATGTCGCCGCTCTTGGACGTCGCCACCACGAATCCGGCGCCCTTCGCGTCGGACGGGATCTTCGACGACACGTCGCCGGACTTGGACGTCGCGCGCACGTCGTACGTACGTTTGCCCGCCGGCAACGTCGCGGCGATGTCCCCGGAGCCGGAGATGGCCTTGAACGCGAACGGTTGGTCGGCGAAGGTCGCATCGATGTCACCTGATGCCGTCTCGGCGGAGAACTCGTCAACGCCGAGCCTGCTTCCGGTGAGATCTCCGCTGCCAGAGGACACGGTCAGCACACCCTTGCTGATGCCGGCCGCCGTCACGTTCCCGGACGTCGTGTTGACCACGATCGGCAACCCCTTGGGTACCTCGAGCGTCACCGACACCCCGCAACCGGGCGAGATCAGGCTCTGGCAGCCCGAGATGATCTTGATCTCGTCACCCCTTCGTCCGATCTGGTAGTCGGTCTTGCGGATGCCGCTGGTGACCCGCGAGGTCACCTTCACAACATCCGAGCTGCCCTCGACGACGTGGATGTCCGCCGATGTCGCGTTGACCTCGATCTGCGCCGAGTTGCCGAGGTCGATGATGCTGGTCGACTCCTTGGTGTCACGCATCAGCAGCGAGGCGCCGAGCACCGCTCCGACCAGCAGCCCGAAGACGGCCAGCGTGCCGAGCACGGTCAGCAACGTCCGGGATGCCGGCGAACGGATGTCGTAGTCGGCAACGATCTCATCGGTCATCAGGACGCTGCCTTGGCTGACCCGGCCGGCTTGGTGGAGATGGGAACGACATCCTCGGCGCCCATGCGCGCGGCGTCCGCGGTCTCGTCATCGGGCATCGTCTGGCTCTCGCGCTCGGCCTCGACGCGTTTGAGGTAGTGGTCGACCTCGTTGTCGCGCTGGTCCTTGGTCCAGCCCAGCACCCCGCCCATCAGCTCGGCGACCTCGACGGCCACCTCGGTGCCACGGTCGAACGTCTCGATCGAGATGCGCGTACGCCGGGCGATCGCGTCATCGAGGTGACGCGCGCCCTCGTGGGTGGCGGCGTAGACGATCTCTGCGCGCAGGTAGTCGTCGGCGCCGGTCAACGCATTGCCGAGGTCGGGACGCTCGGCTATCAGATCGAGCAGCTCATTGGTGAGTGAGCCGTATCGGTGCAGCAGGTGCTCGATCCGTCCGATGCCGAGCCCGCTGGCAGTGGCCAGCATCTGGCGCTGGTTCCAGACCGCCTCGAAGCCGTCCGCGCCGAGCAGCGGGACGTCCTCGGTGCACGACGACGGCACCATGCGGTCGAGCTGGCTGGACATCGCATCGACGGCGGCGTCGATCGCATCCTTGGCCATGATGCGGTACGTCGTGTACTTCCCGCCCGCGATCACGACGAGCCCCTTCACGCTGGTGCTGACCGCGTGCTCCCGCGACAGCTTGCTGGTCGCCGCGTCCTCCCCGGCCAGCAGCGGCCGAAGGCCGGCGTAGACCCCCGCCACGTCCTCGTGGGTCAGCGGCTCGACCAGCACCTTGTTGACGTGGTGGAGCAGGTAGTCGATGTCGCTGCGGCTCGCCGCCGGGTGATCCTTCGACAGCGACCAGTCGGTGTCGGTGGTGCCGATGATCCAGTGCTGCCCCCACGGGATGACGAACAGCACGGACTTCTCGGTGCGCAGGATCAGCCCCGACTCTCCTCGGATGCGATCGCGTGGCACGACCAGATGAACGCCTTTGCTGGCCCGGACGTGGAACTGCCCGCGCTCCCCCGCGAGCGACTGTGTCTCGTCGGTCCACACACCGGTGGAGTTGACGACCTGGCGAGCGCGGATGTCGAACTCCTTGCCCGATTCGAGGTCCTTGACGGTTGCGCCCGTGACCCGATCGCCCTCGCGCAACAGTGCGATGACACGGGTGCGGCTCGCCACGTGGGCGCCGTACGCCGCCGCCGTCCGGGACAGGAACATCGTGTGGCGGGCGTCGTCGACCTGGCCGTCGTAGTAGTGCAGCGCCCCGATCAACGCATCCTTCTTGAGCGCAGGCATGATCCGGCGGGCACCGCGCCGCGTCAGGTGGCGATGGTGGGGCACCCCTCGCGAACGCCCGGACAATACGGCCATCGAGTCATACAGCGCGACGCCGGACCCCGCGTAGAACCGCTCCCAGACGCGGTGGGTCAGCGGGTAGAGGAACGGCACGGGGTGTACGAGGTGGGGTGCGAGCTTGGTGAGGAGCAGGCTGCGCTCGCCCAGGGCCTCGGCCACCAGGCGGAAGTCGAGCATCTCCAGGTAGCGCAGGCCACCGTGGACCAGCTTGCTGGACCGGCTCGACGTGCCAGAGGCGAAGTCGCGGGCCTCGACGAGCCCCACCGAAAGGCCGCGAGTCGCCGCATCGATGGCGCAGCCGCCGCCGACGACGCCACCGCCGATCACCAGGATGTCGAGGGGGGTCGCCGCCATTGCCTCGAGGGCCGCCTGGCGGTTCTGCGGTGACAGGGCAACAGATCGCATACGACCAGTCAATCAGTACGGCGTTCCACCGGCGAGCGGTGGCGGCCAAACGTGACTCAGTCGACGTCGACCCAGCCCAGCGTGCGCTCGACGGCCTTCTTCCACTGGGCGTGGCCCGCGCTCCGCTGCTCCTCGGTGGAGGTGGATTCCCAGCGCTTCGACTCGTTCCAGTTCGCAATCAGCTCATCGGTGTTGGCCCAGAAACCGACGGCGAGGCCGGCCGCGTAGGCCGCCCCCAGCGCGGTCGTCTCAGCCACGACCGGCCGACTGACCGGCACGCCGAGTACATCGGCCTGGATCTGCATGCAGAGGTCGTTGTCGGTCACCCCGCCGTCGACCCGCAATGTCTGCAGGTCGAGATCGGCGTCGGCGATCATCGCGTCGACGACGTCCCTGCTCTGATAACAGATCGCCTCCAGGGCGGCCCGCGCGATGTGGCCGGCCGTGTTGAAGCGGGACAGCCCGACGATCACTCCTCGCGCATCCGA
>JAWWPE010000296.1:0-4518 GCA_033850895.1 Nocardioidaceae bacterium
TCTCATTGGTCACCTGGACGTACCGCCAACCGTCATCCCTGAGATCGCGGTATCGATCGATGTCGCGGTTGAACTGCCGAAGGTCGAACGCGTGCTGCCGGCCCTCATACTCGACGGCGAGGCGCCATTGCAGGTAGACGAGGTCCCCGCGGGCGAGCAGCTCGCCACCGGCAGCGCGTATGTCCTTGTTGGCTTCGGGGCGCGGTAAGCCGGCGAAAACCAGAACGGCGCGACTCTCCGACTCCTTCAAGGAGCCTGAGCCTGCGTCGAGGTGCTGCGCGATCCACCGAACCTCGCGGGATCCGGGGCGCCAGCGATCCCGGAACGCCAGTGAAAGAAGCTCCTCCAGCGTCATGTGCCGATGGTGCAGGAGCCAGTCGCCGACCTTGATCGCGTCGACAACCCGGGCCTCAGCCGCGTAGGCGATGAAGGCCGCCGCCGGCGTCACTCCGTCGTCATCGAGTGGCGGCAGGAGAATGGTCCGGTGCAGGAAGATGTCATCGAGGTCGAGGTGGAGGTCGCCACTGACGACGAAATGGAACGGTCGCAGCGGACCGAATTCGAGCCCCAACTCCTGCAAGCGCGTGATGCCGGTGAGCATCGCCCGCTCGGGCATCGCCAACCGCGCTGCCTCGATCCAGTCGAGGTCGTCCATCTCGTGGTCCGCACAGACCCAGACCCTGGGAAAGAGCCGGAGGAACCGCTGACCCAGCAGAGCCTGACCCCGGAGGCCAGCCTTCAACGCCTCTTCACGGGTGAACGGCCCGCTGCGCAGGGCGTCGGGAATGGGTGTGGGACCAGGCATACCGCCCAATCAACACTCGGCTCCCGGCGTGGGCGTCACCACATCGCCAAGTTGTTGACAACGCCACGGCGACTGGCCGACGGTGGACGACTCACTTCGGACGGCGGTGCGCCGGTGACCTAGGTCGGACCGGGGTCTCGTCGGTCCGACCTAAGTCACCGCCACAGGCGATTGGTTCGACCTAGCTCACCGCCGCAGGGCGGTGGAGGGATCAGAGGACTCCGCGGGGGCGGAACTGGACGCTGATGCGGGGGCCGACGGGCTTGGCGGTCTTGAGGATCGCGTGCTCCCAGGTGCGCTGGCAGCTGCCGCCCATCACGATCAGGTCGCCGTGGCCCAGCGCGAAGCCGATCGCCTCCCCACCACCGCGCGGCCGCAGCGACAACCGCCGCGCGGCGCCGAGTGACACGATCGCGACCATGGTGTCGGAGCTGCGACCGCGACCGATCCGGTCACCGTGCCACGCCACACTGTCATTGCCGTCGCGGTAGTAGCACAGCCCCGCCGTCTCGAATCGTTCGCCGAGCTCCTCCGCGTAGTGGTCGCTGAGCTGCTCGCGCGCCTGGAGCAACAGCGGGTCGGGCAGCAGGTCGTCGCGGCCGTATGCACAGAGCAACCGTGGCACGTCGACCACCGAGTCCCACATCTCCCGGCGCTCAGCCCGCCACGGCACCTCACGCTGCAGGCGGAGGAACAACTCGTCGGAGCCGGTGATCCAACCCGTGCACACGTCGACCCAGGCACCGTGAGTCAGCACCGTGCGGTGCACGTCGAGCTCCCCGATGCCGGTGGACTGGTCGGCGTCGAGCAGAGATCCCTGGAAGTACTCCTCCATGCCCCGAGCGTACGACAGATCGAACGTATGTTCTAGTGCTCCTCGTCAGGCGATGTCACGACGCCGCAGCGCGACCATGCCGGCGCCGGCGACCGCTAAGGTCAGCGCGCCGATCACGAGGAGTGGCACGAGTCGGAAGCTCTCCGCAGGAAGCAACGCGAGGTGCTCGAACGGGGACACGTCCATCAGCCACGCCGGCAGCCGCAGAGTCTGCCCGAACATCATGACGACGAAGCAAAAGCCCAGCGCCACCCAGCCCGCAACCGCGAAGGCCGACCTGAGCGCATAGGCGAGCCAGGTGACTGCGATGAGCAACAGGAGCGGAATCACATAGGGCACCGACGCGCCGAACAGCCGCCCGAACGCACCCCCGTCGCCGGTGACCAGGACGAAACCGAGCCCGAGGCCCACGCCTCCGGCCCCCACCACGACAGCCGTCCCGACCGCGGCGAGTGCAAGATGGGATGCCGCCCACCGCCATCGAGGCACACCCGTCGACAACAGCAGCTCAGCGAAATGTTGATTCTCCTCCGACCGCAGCCGGAGCACGGAGCTGATCGAGAACCCGGCGCCCATCAGCGCGAGGAGCAGGGCGAGCACCCCGTAGAACGAGTCGAGCAGCGAGCCGCCGCCCTGACCGAAGACGTCATGGGTGAACTGCGAGTCGCCCAACAGATCGTTGACGTCATCGCCGATCGATCCGTACGCGAGGCCCCCGAGGAAGATGCCCGAAGCCCAGCCGATCAGCGAACCGCGCTGCAGCCGCCAGGCCAGGCCCAACGTGGAATGGGTCAGCCGGCCGCCACGTGCAGGCCCGGGACGCGCGGCCCAGGCGCCGCTGCCGATGTCTCGCCGGTCGAACAGTCGTACGGCCGCCACACCGAGCCCCGCGACCGCCGCGACCGAGATCAGCGCCGGCCACCAGTCATCGCCCGCATAGGCCCGCATGTACTGTCCCCAGCCGATCGGCGAGAGCCAGGAGAGCACCCCGTTGCCGATGTCGCCGATGGCGCGAAGGACGTAGCTCAGGCCCATCACCGCACCGGTGATGGCGTATGCCCCGCGCGTGCTCTGGCTGAGCTGGGCCGCCACGAGCGCGACTGCCCCGTACACGAGACCGGCGAGCCCCCCGGACGCACCGAGGATGAACGAGCCGTTGGCCGGCAGGCCGTATGAGGCCAGGCTCGCGCCGATCAGCAGGCCGAGCACCAGGTTCGCGAGGCACACCAGGAGACAGACCGCAGCGATCGGCGCGTGTCGACCGATCGCGCCCGCTCTCAGCAGCTCGTCACGACCGCTCTCCTCCTCGGCGCGGGTGTGTCGCCCGATCAGGAACATGCTCATCAGCCCCGCGACGATCGCGCCGAATGCAGCCGCCTGCCAGGCGACCTGGCCGCCGATGGTGTTGAGCGCGCGTGCCGGGCCGGCCATCGCGATGAATGCGGCGTTGGACTCCATGCCTTTCGCCGCCTTGTCGAGCTGCGCCTGGGTCGTGTAGAGCCCCTTGGTGCTGACGGCTTGCGAGTAGTAGAGGACCACTCCGCCAGCGATCCACCACAGCAGCATCATGCGATCGCGGCGCAGCTGGAACCGCAACAGCATCCAGGTGCCGGTGAACGCGCTCATGCCTCGACATCCTCAGGAGCGACGTCCTCGCCGTAGTGGCGCAGGAACAACTCCTCGAGGGTCGGCGGCTGGCTGGTGAGCGTACGTATGCCGAAACGACCCAGCGCCTGGAGGGCTGCGCCGAGCTCCACGGTGTCGACCTCGAAGTTCGCGCGCTGACCCTCGACGACGACGCTGTGGACTCCGGCGAGATCGTCGAGCCCGGTCGGTTTCTCGGCGAGCTCGGCCGAGACCGAGGTACGAGTGAGATGCCGCAGCTCGGCGAGGGTGCCGGTCTCGGCGGTGCGTCCCGATCGGATGATGCTGACCCGGTCGCACAGTCTCTCGACCTCGGCGAGGATGTGGCTGGACAGCAGCACCGAGTGGCCCTCGTCCTTGAACTCGTCGATGCAGTCGGTGAACACCGCCTCCATGATCGGGTCGAGACCGGCCGTCGGCTCGTCGAGGATCAGCAGCTCGACGTCGGCGGCGAGGGCGGCCACCAGCGCCACCTTCTGCCGGTTGCCCTTGGAGTACGTCCGGGACTTCTTGGTCGGGTCGAGCCCGAACCGCTCGATCAACGAGGCACGCCGCTTCTCGTCGAGTCCACCGCGCAACCGGCCCAGCAGGTCGATGACCTCACCGCCGGAGAGGTTGGGCCACAGATTCACATCGCCCGGAACGTACGCGAGCCGGCGGTGGAGCTCGGCGGCGTCGCGCCATGGATCCTTGCCGAACAACGAGACCGTGCCGGCATCGGCCCGCAACAGTCCGAGCAGCACCCGGATCGTGGTGGACTTTCCGGCTCCGTTGGGACCGAGGAACCCGTGGACCTCTCCGCGAGTGACGTGCAGGTCGAGCCCGTCGAGGGCTGTGGTCGTTCCGAAGCGCTTGACCAGCCCGGTGATGTCGATGACGGAGTCCATGGCGCCGACGTTACTCCGTTTCATAGATTTGTGAAATCGTTGAAATATGTGAATGACTGTATGGTCGTGCACATGACGGTTCGTGACACGAATGAGTTCGTCGAGGGATTCGCCCTCGAGCTCAGCCAATCGGGAATGCAGCGGATGGCCGCCCGCGTCTTCGCCGCGTTGCTCGTCGCGCCCGAGAACGGCTACACCGCCAAGGAGATCGGCGAAGTGCTGGACGTGAGTGCTGCCGCCGTGAGCGGCGCAACCGCCTATCTCACCCGAATGGGTCTCGCCGCGCGCCAGCGCGTGACCGGCGAGCGCGTCGATCGCTACAACGTGCTCGGCACGACCTGGGCCGA
>JAWWPE010000311.1:0-4487 GCA_033850895.1 Nocardioidaceae bacterium
ACGATGACGACCTGCGACCCCTCGGCACGATGATCGCCGATGCGTTGGCTCCTGAAGCCCGCGTGCACGTGACTGCCGGTGCTGGCTACTACTCGACGTTGATCTCGGCCTACGCCGGCCTCATCAAACATTCGGGCGTCCGCCCCGTGGTCGTCGTACCGCTGTGTGCACGCCTGGCAACGGTCGCCTGGAGCACCCACCCGAACTACTCATATCTCGAAGCGATCGCTCGCATCGAGGGTTTCGGGCCGGACACGCCGATCTCGAAGATGCGCATGCGCACCGCAACCAAGTCCAACGAGCAGTTCCGGCGCTACGGGGCCCAGCCGATCACGACGTGGGCGGGCACCGGACCCATATCGGAGTTCCGTGAACCGTTGCGAGACCCGGCGGCACATAGACTCTCCGAGGACGAGCGCCGCAAGGCCCTCTATGCCTATCACCACGGAGAGGCCGCCGACCCGGACTCTCGACCAGTCGCCGAGGTGGAGCGGATGGGACGGGTTCTCCGCGATCTCGACGTCGAGGTGGTGCCCTTTGAGACGTCGGTGCCCGTGGAGGAAGGCGTAGCCCTTTGGGGAGAGCAGTTCCGCGACAACGCGCAACGCACTTTCGACATCCTGGGCGACGCGTTCCGTCGAGGCTACGGGTCGATCGACGTGCTGAGAACCGGATTCGTCGTCAAGCGATCTGAGTTCATCGATCCGGCGGACGGCTCAGAACACATGAACCAGCGGGGCCGCGCACGCGTTGCCGGCCACTTGGTCGAAGCCGTTCAGGAAGCGTTGGTTCGCCGCGGCTGAGAGCCGGTTACAGTACGACGACGATTCCATCCTCGAAGTTCACAGAAGCCCCCTGCTTCTTGCTCATGACCTAGGAGTTCCGTGGCCAGCGAAGAGCCTGCAATCTCTGTCCTCATGCCTTCGTACAACGCCGGCGACTACCTCATCGAGGCCGTGCAGAGTGCATTGACACAGATGCGTGCTGACGACGAGCTGCTGATCCAGGACGGTGGCTCGACCGACGGCTCCCTCGACACCGTGCGGGCACAGTTCGGCAGCTACCCCCAGCTCAAGATCGTGAGTGAACCCGACGGCGGCCAGGCCGACGCGCTCAACCACGCGCTCGCCCGCGCCCAGAATCCGGTGATGGGCTGGCTGAATGCCGACGACGTCCTCAACCCCGGCGCTTTGGACGCCGTCCGTCGAGCCTGCGTGCTCCACCCCGACACCCAGGTGATCTTCGGGTCCTGGCACATCTTCGCCGCGGACGGCACGATGCTCCGCCACAAGGTGCCGACGACGTTCGAACCCACCAGCCTGATGTGGCGACCTACGGTGTTCTCCGGCGCGATCTTCGCCAGGACTGCCGCGGCGCGCGAGGTCGGCGGATTCGACCCGAGCCTCTACTTCGTCATGGACGGCGACTTCTGGATGCGTCTGTCGCAGCTGCGGTCCGCCGTGCAGATCCCTGAGACACTGGCCGGTTTTCGCTGGTACACCGGCAGCAAGACCGGCGGGATGGACCCGGCATTGCTTCGTGAGGGCTGGATCTACCGGCGTCGGTACGCCGAGGGTGTGCGCGGGAAGTTCCTGTCATACGTCGCCTTCGCCGGTGACTGCCTGTGGCTCCTCGCGGTGCCGCTGCGCAAGGCTTCGTGGTACTCGAACTGGCGTCTGCGGAGGGCTGGCGCGCACTAGGGCGGGACGGTCGAGAAACCCGCTTGTGCCGTACCGAGTCGCCGCGGTCGGCCGCCGAGAAGCACGTGATAGTTTCTCTCACCATGAGCGCATTTGTTCGGCGTCTGAGGCGCTCGATTCGACGGATCCGGCGAGCCAATTCTTTCGGAGAACTCATCGTTTTCGGGCTACGGTCCGTCAGCTGGACATTGCACGTGCTGCTCCGCCGGCCGGCGACGATCCGACTCGGTTCCAACAAGGCGCGCCTTCGGCTGCCGGCCGAATGGGGCCAGGGCGGCGCGGCGCTCTACATCCTTCGCGAGCGCTACGAACCCGAGATCTCCTTCGTCGAGAAGACCCTGAACCCAGGCGACGTGTTCGTCGACGGCGGGGCCAATGTCGGCATCTACACGGTGCTCGCCAGCAGCGCCGTGGGCCGTGACGGACGGGTGATCTCGTTCGAGCCGGGAGCCGAGACGTTCGAGCGTCTCCGCCGCAGCATCGCGGCGGGCGAGTTCGACAACGTGACCCCGTTTTGCAAGGCGCTCAGCGATCACGTCGGCTCGGCCCGCCTCTATCACACCCAGAATCACATGGTCAGCTACTCGCTGACGAGCTCGGGCGAGGAGGACAACGAGTCCGAACCGGTCGAGACGATCACGATCGACGAAGCCGTGGCGCAGGCCGGACTGGAGCGGCTCGACTTCATCAAGCTCGACATCGAAGGTGCCGAGGAAGCCGCGATGCGCGGCGCCAGCGGAAGCATCGATCGGTGGAAGCCGATCATCCTGTTCGAGTTCATGCCCGACGCACCGATCGAAGAGGGATCGGATCGGATCGGCGCGTGGAACTACCTGGCCTCGTTGGATTACCGGTTCGGTGTCGTCGACGGTGACGGCCGGTTGGTCCGGGCTGACACCCCACAGGTCGGCAACAACATCGCCGTCCCGCGGGACAGGGAGCACGTCTTCGCCGCATCCTGACGGCCCGCGTGACTGCTCAGCCGGCTGAGCGGAGCGAGCTGTCTAGCCCGCGGCGTCGAGGTATGTCGGATCCTCCGCGATCCCCGTGCGGATGCGCCGCTGGTCAACGGCGACCATCGTGCGCACGAGATCCTCGAACAATGTGGTCGGCGACCAGCCCAGATCGCGACGCGCCTTGGCAGCGTCACCGGTCAGTCCCGGGGCGTCCTCCTTGCGGAGCAGCGCCGGGTCCTGCACCACGTACGGCCACGGGTCGGCGATGCCGACGCAGGCAAACGCGGTCTCGAGCAGATCACCGAGGGTGTGGAGCGTGCCCGACGCGATGACGTAGTCCGATGGCGTGTCCTGCTGCAGGACGGCGTGCATCGCGACCACGTAGTCTCGCGCCGATCCCCAGTCACGCGACACCGTGAGATTGCCGAGTGCGACAGTCTCACGGAGGCCCTCACCGATCTCGGCCGCAGCGTGGGTGATCTTGCGGGTCACGAACTGCCGGGACCGGAGCGGGCTCTCGTGGTTGTAGAGGATGCCCACGCAGGCGAACAGCCCTTCCTCGTCGCGCGCGCGGGTCAGGGCTTGCTGTGCGAGGGTCTTGGACTCCGCGTACGGGTTCCGCGGATCGTACGCAGTTGACTCGTTCTGGGGGTTGGCGGCATCCGGGCCGAACACCTCAGAGCTCGACGCCTGGAAGAACTTGATGCCGCGCTTCGCCAGCGGACCGAGCATCGAGTCGACCGCCGCCGCGTTGACCTCGTGTACGAGGCCGGGATCGTCCCAGCTCGCAGCGACCGAGGTGAAACCCGCGAGGTTGTAGACCTCACTGGGTGAATAGATCTCGAGCAGCCGCTCGAATCCGGCGGCATCGCGCAGATCGTGTTCCTCGATCGCGACCCCGGAGAGGTACGGATGGAGCGCGGACCTGACCCCCGGCCGAGTCGTCCCGACCACGCGATAACCCGCCGACGTGAGGTGACGGGCAAGCAGCACGCCGTCTTGGCCGGCCACGCCCGTGATCAGGGCAGTCAGACTCACCTTCGCGACGACTCGTACAGCTCGATGTCAGCGTCGACCATGAGCCGAGCGAGCTGTGCCGTGCCCGTCTCGGCCTTCCAGCCCAGAAGATCGTTGGCCTTGGAGGGATCGCCGAGCAGTGCGTCGACCTCGGTCGGACGCTCGTAGCGCTCGTCGTACTTGACGTAGTCCTGCCAATTGAGACCCACGTGCGAGAACGACATCTCGCAGAACTCGCGAACCGTCGTGCCGGTGCCGGTCGCCAGCACGAAGTCGGTCGGCTCGTCATGCTGGAGCATGCGCCACATGCCCTCGACGTACTCCTTGGCGTAGCCCCAGTCACGGATCGAATCGATGTTGCCGAGGACCAGATCGTCCTGGGTGCCGGCCTTGATGCGTGCGACGGCACGGGTGATCTTGCGGGTCACGAACGTCTCGCCACGCCGCGGCGACTCGTGGTTGAACAGGATGCCTGAGACGGCGAACATGTCGTACGCCTCGCGATAGTTGACGGTCACCCAGTGCGCATAGAGCTTGGCTGCTCCGTAGGGGGATCGCGGGTAGAACATGGTGTTCTCGTCCTGGGGCGGCGGCGTCGCGCCGAACATCTCGGACGTCGAGGCCTGGTAGAACCGGGTCTCGAGGCCGGCCGCCCGGATTGCCTCGAGCAGCCGGATCGTGCCGATGCCGTCGGCCGATGCGGTGTACTCGGGCATCTCGAACGACACCTTGACGTGGCTCTGCGCGGCGAGGTTGTAGACCTCATCGGGCCGGATGTCGCGGATCAGGTTGACCAGGCTGACGCCGTCGGTCA
>JAWWPE010000457.1:0-4929 GCA_033850895.1 Nocardioidaceae bacterium
CCGTCGAGCTCGCATGTCGCGAGTGCGGTGCCACCCAGGAGCTCGGCCCGTACTACGTGTGTACGGAGTGCTTCGGTCCGCTGGAGATCAAGTACGACTTCCCGGCCATCACCCGCGAGCAGATCGAGGCCGGCCCCAGCAACATCTGGCGCTACAAAGCGCTCCTTCCCGTCCCGGACGACATCGAGCAGAGCCCCAACCTCGAGCCCGGCTACACCCGCCTGCTGCGCGCCGACAACCTCGCCGCAGAGCTCGGCCTCGCCAGGCTCTGGGTCAAGGACGACAGCACCAACCCGACCAACTCCTTCAAGGATCGCGTCGTGGCCTGCGCGCTGAGCGCCGCCCGCGAGCTCGGCAGCACGGTGTTCGCCTGCCCCTCGACCGGCAACCTCGCCAACGCCGTGGCGGCCGCGGGAGCCCGGGCCGGCATCAAGACCGTGGTGTTCATCCCCAGCAACCTCGAGACCCCCAAGCAGGTCAACTCGGCGGTCTACACCGAGAACCTCGTCGCCGTCGACGGCAACTACGACGACGTCAACAAGCTGGCCAGCGAGATCGCCGGCGAGGAGGACGGCTGGGCATTCGTCAACGTCAACGTCCGCCCGTTCTACGCCGAGGGGTCCAAGACACTGGGCTATGAGATCGCCGAGCAGCTCGGCTGGCGGCTGCCCGACCAGATCGTCATCCCGGTCGCGAGCGGTTCGCAGCTGACCAAGGTCCACAAGGCGTTCCAGGAGCTGATCACCCTCGGACTCGTCGAGGACAAGCCCTACAAGGTGTTCGGCGCCCAGGCCACCGGATGCTCGCCGGTCTCCGAGGCCTTCCGCGAAGGCTGGGATGCCGTACGTCCGCAGAAGCCCGACACCATCGCCAAGTCGCTCGCGATCGGCAATCCGGCCGACGGCGTGTACGTGCTCGACATCTGCCGCGAGACCGGCGGAGCCGTCGCCGACATCTCCGACGACGAGGTCCGCGACGCCATCGTGCTGCTCGCCCGCACCGAAGGCATCTTCACCGAGACCGCCGGAGGCACCACGGTCGGCGTGCTCAAGAAGCTCGTCGAGACCGGGCAGCTCGACACCGAGCTCGAGACCGTCGTCATCAACACCGGCCACGGGCTCAAGACCCTCGACGCGGTCTCCAAGCTCGTCGGCCCGGCCGCCACGATCGCGCCGACCTATGCGGCGTTCGTCGACGCAGGCATCATCTGACCATCCAGCGTCTGAGACACCACCAGCCCGAATCACGCCGAGGAGCACAGTGAGCATCAACGTACGAATCCCCACGATCCTGCGCACGTACACCCAGGACCAGTCCCAGGTGACCGCCGAGGGAGCCACGTTGACCGAGGTGCTCGACTCCCTGGAGGCGAGCTTCCCCGGCATCAAGGCCCGGGTCGTCGACGAGCAGGGCGCACTGCGCAGGTTCGTCAACATCTATGTCGCCGAGGAGGACGTCCGGTTCGCCAACGGTCTCGACACGGCGACCCCCGATGGTGCGCAGGTGTCAATAATCCCCGCTGTAGCGGGCGGGTAGGCGAAAACGACCGGACGTAGCAGCAGGCGGAACTGCCGTATACGCTCTAGACACACAGAGACCTCGGCAGATGGGTCTTTGCAGAAGCAGGTGGGAGTGGCGGCATGGTGCAGGGCACCGTCAAGTGGTTCAACGCTGACAAGGGTTATGGCTTCATCGAGATCGAGGGCCAGGACGATGTCTTCGTCCACTGGTCCAAGATCGCGTCCGACGGCTACAAGACCCTCGAGGACGGCCAGAAGGTCGAGTTCGAGGTCGTCGATGGCCCGAAGGGTCGCGAAGCCCACGAAGTCATCGGGCAGTAGCCCACACGAGTAGCCCGGTTCCTCTGGAGCTGGGCCGCTTTTTGTCCCGCCGGGTGACCGTGTCCGGGGTCACCTATGTGACACTTGCAATGTCACATAGCCGTTGCCATACTCCCAGTATGTCCCTTGCAGACTCCCTTTTCACCGCTTCTCCGCCCGTGACCGCGCCGGCCGGCGGCGCCGCACTCGGCCAGGTCATCGGCCTGTCCATCGCCGCCGGGATCGTCACGCTCGTGTTGATGTTCATCGGCTGGCAGCACCGCACCCACCGCATCGAGTGGTTCGACCGGCTCGGCAAGCGCCTCGGTTCACGCACCGGAGAGCCCGGCTGGGTCACCATCCCGACGCTGTTCGTCGGCAGCTCGCTGATCGTCGCGCTGCTCGGTTTCATGTGGGACGTCAGCCTGCACGCCGGCCGGGGCCGCGACGCCGGGCCGCTCGCCAATCCCGCGCACTACCTGATCCTCTACGGGCTCTTCGCCCTGTTCGTCGCCGGCATGTCGGCGGTCGTCTACCCCCGCGACGGCGAGAAGCCCGGCATCGCATCGGTGCGCATCACTCGTCAGTGGTACGCGCCGGTCAGCGGCATCTTCATCGCCGGCTGCGGACTGTATGCGCTGATCGGCTTCCCGCTCGATGACGTGTGGCACCGGATCTTCGGCCAGGACGTGACCCTCTGGGGACCGACCCACCTGATGCTGATCGGTGGTGCCGGACTGTCCACCGCCGGCATCATCCTGCTCAACCGGGAGGCCGAGTTCGCCACCCGGCAGAACGGTCTCGAGGTCCCGCCCTGGCTCCGCACGGCCACCCTCTCCACCGGATTCGGCGCGATGCTGATCGGCCTGTCGGTGTTCCAGGGCGAGTTCGACTTCGGCATCGCGCAGTTCCGGATGGTGCTGCAGCCGCTGCTGATCGTGGCAGCCGCCGGCATCCCGTTGGTCGCTGCCCGCCTGTACGTCGGGCCCGGCTCGGCCATCGCCGCCGCGGTGTTCTTCCTCCTCATGCGCGGCATCATCTCGTTCATCGTCACCGATGTGATGGGCGAGGCTCATCACGTCTTCCCGCTCTACCTCGGCAGTGCGGTGCTCGTCGAGCTGCTCGCGTTCGTGCCATTCCGGGGGAGGCGGGTGGTCGACAGCCCGCTGTGGTTCGGCGCCCTCGGAGGATTGCTGATCGGCACCGTCGGCCTGGTCATCGAACAGCTCTGGATCGGCCGGGTGTTCCAGTTCCCGTGGACCCAGGGCATGTGGGCCGAAGGCCTCGCCATGGCGATCCCGGTGGCCATCGCCTCGGGCCTGTGCGGCTCGCTGTTCGCGCTCGGTCTGCAAGGCAAGCTGCCGGCCCGCAACGTCTGCCGCACGATCATCATCGCGGCGGTCGCCGTCGTCGCGATCGGAGTCGGCAACGGGCTGCACGCGACCGTGCCCAAGAACGCCTCGGCGTCACTGGCGCTGACCCAGGTCGGCACGCCGGACTTCCCCGAGGTCACCGCCAAGGTCACCGTGTCGCCGGCCAACCTGATCGACAAGCACCCCACCTGGGTGCAGATCACCGCGTGGCAGGGAGGCGGTCCCGGCGTCGTCACGGATCGCCTGCGTCGCACCGGGCAGGACACCTGGGAATCGACCAAGCCGGTGCCCATCGACGGCAACTGGAAGACGCTGCTGCGCGTGCAGGACGGGCGCATGCTGACGGCCGTCCCGATCTACCTGCCGGCCGACGCTCCGCTCGACGTCAAGGAGGTGCCGGCATCGAAGAGCTTCACCCGTACCTTCGAGAAGGAGAGCCTGATCCTCCAGCGCGAGCGCAAGACCGACACGCCGGGCTGGCTGTGGGGTGCCGCCAACATGGTGGTGCTGTTGTGCAGCCTCGCGATCATCCTCGGGATCTCCGTCGCGGTCACCCGGGTCGGTCGCCGGATCGAGGAGCACGAAGCCGCCCTGACGAAGGGTCCAGCACCTACCCTGACCACATGACGCCGGCAGGGGACCAGATCCTGGCCCACCATGCCCTGCTGCTGGCCATCCCGGCCGTCGTACCGGCGGTGGTGGTGGTCGCCGTGGTGCTCTACATCGCCCGCAAGGACCGGATGGATGAGCGCGCCGAGCGAGAACTCATCGACCGCGCCTTCGAGAAAGATGAGGACGAATGAAGAAGACTGCGGCGGCATTGTTCGCCTGCGCCCTGCTGCTCGCCGGCTGTGGCGGATCGGAGTCCGACGGCGGGCTGGGTCAAGACCCCACCAAGCCGGTCACGGTCGACATCGTGATCAAGGACGGCAAGGTCACCCCTCAGGGCGAGCGGGTCAACGTCAAGGTCGGTCAGAAGATCGCGCTGCACGTCACGAGCGACGCCGACGAAGAGGTGCACGTCCACTCCGAGCCGGAGCACGAGTACGAGCTGAAGCCCGGTGACGACAAGACGTACTCCTTCAGCCTGAAGGTGCCCGGTCAGGTCGCCGTGGAGGCACATCACCTCGACGTCACGATCGCGCAGCTCGTAGTCCGCAGGTGATCCAGTGCCCGTGACCCACGTGCTGGCGGCGGGGCTGCAGACGCACGGACTCGGCGGCTCGACCGATCTGCCGATTCCGTTTCTGTACGCGATGGTCGGCGCGTCCTGGGCGCTGACCATCTCGTTCGCGGTGCTGGCGCTGGCCTGGAAGGAACCACAGTTCTCCTCTGAGCCAGTGCCGGACGCACCTCCCGTCCGGCGACCGTGGCTCGCGGTCCTGGGGGTGCTGGTGGCGGTGTGGTTCCTCACCGCACTGTTCTTCGGCCCGTCCGACGTCACTAACGGGGGACTCGGCGGGTTCTACATCTTCGTCTGGGTCGGGCTGGTCCCGCTGGCCCTGCTTGCCGGTCACGTGTGGCGCGATCTGTCGCCGTGGCGCACGACCCAGGCGCTGCTCGGCCGACTGGTGCGACGGCCCGACGGTTTCCTCACCTATCCGGCCCGGCTCGGCTACTGGCCGGCGGCCGCCGGGCTGTTCGCCTTCGCCTGGCTCGAGCTGGCCTCGCCGGATCCCGGCGACATCCACGCCGTACGCCGCTGGGTCCTGGTCTACATCGGCGCGATGGTGGTC
>JAWWPE010000002.1:0-9337 GCA_033850895.1 Nocardioidaceae bacterium
TTGAGGTCGGTGTGGCCAGCTGTTCAGCGAGAGCAGTTCCCGCTCGCGCTGGAGGGTTTCCGCGAGCGTCGCGGTACTGCGGTGTACGGCCCCGCGGGCGTCGGCAAGAGCCATCTGGCGCGCCAGATCCGCGGCACGCTGGACCGTGAGTCGGGCAACCGGATCGCCTGGTTCTCCGTGGTGGGCTCCCACGCCGAAGCGTGCGCTCCGCTCAGCGCGGTCGACGGTCTGCTCGGCGACCTCGACGTCACCACGTTGACCGCACCCCGCCGGCTCGCACAGGCAGTGCACGACAACCTGGTCGCCGAGGCCGACGGGCGATGCATCAAGATCCAGATCGATGACGCACATCTGCTCGACCCCGCGAGCACCGAGCTGATCAGCAACCTGTGCCGGCTCGGCGACATCCAGCTGCTGATCACGACCCGCGCCGGCATGGCTCCGCTACCCGCGCTCGTCGCACTCTGGCGTGACGATCTGATCTCCCGGGTCGACCTCGCGGCGTTGACGATCCACGAGGTGGAGACACTGCTCAGCGAGACGCTGGGCGCCGCTGTGGACACCGCACTCGTCCGCGAGGTCTACCACTCGACCGGCGGCAACCCGATGTTCGTACGCGAACTGGTTCGCGCCGGACTCGCCGACAAGTCGCTGGTGCAGCTGCACGAGACCTGGGTCCGTGATGGGAAGTCGGGGCCGGACAGCCGCATGGTCGACCTCGTCGCCGCCGAGCTCGGTCATCTGACGCTGGAAGAACGAGCCGCGGTCGAGCTCATCGCCCTCGCAGAACCGTTGTCGCTGGCGGATGCTCGGCCGCACATCGACGAGGAGGTGCTGGACCGGCTGACGTCGACGGGTGTCGCTCGTGTCGAGCAAGGTGTCACAGCCAGCCGCCTCGCAGCCCCGGTGGTCCGCATGTCGCAGCGCCTGTTCGCCGAGTGCGTCCGGACCACGATCCCGCCGAGCCGCTGCCACTCGCTGTTGCGCACCGTCTACGGCACCACGGCGGGTTCGCCCAACCAGACGCTGGGCGGCCACGTGCGCTGGGCCGAATGGACCCTGGAGTGCGGGCTCGAGATCGACCCCGCCGAGCTCATCCGCGCCGCCCGGGCCGCCCGGAGTCTCGGAGAGTATGAGTCGGCGATCATGTTCGCGACCAAGGCGCTCGAGCGAACCAGCGAGGCGGACCTCCAGATCGATGCGTTGGCGATCCGCGCCCAAGAGCTGCGATTCGGGGATCGGCCGGTGCACGCCCTCCGTGACGTCGAGGACGCCATCGCCCTCCTTCCCGTCGCCCAGATGGCCCCACCGAGCCGAGTGCTCGAGCTGCACGAGATTCGGGCCGACATCGAGCAATACGGATTCGACGAGCCCGCTCGGGCGATCGCGACGATGGAGAAGGTGTTCGCGCAGGTCGCCGAGCACTTCGATGACGACGCCCTCGAGCAGCGGCGACGGATGTCCCGCATCTCCCGATCGGCGTGGTCCGGGGACTTCGCCGAGGCGCTGGAAGCCGAGGGCGAGCTGGCCAGCGGACTCATCCCTGGGTCGATGTGGACCCTGCAGGGCGTCGCACCCGCGATGCTCGCCAACACCTGGACCGGTCAGACCGCCAAGGCACTGTCGCTCGCGGAGCGGTACGCCCCCGCCGCCGAGGCCTACGACGCCGCGTTACCGCGCGTCGGCACCGAGATCTACCTCGTCACCTTCTTGCTGAAGCTGGTCTCCGGGCGGCTCGACAATGCCCGGAAACAAGGGTCGGACCCCCGCCGCTCCGGTGGCACGACTCGACTCGGCTCGGCGCTGACCCACGCCGGCGCGGCCAGGCTGCTGGCCGCCGAAGGCCGTTGGCAGGAGGCGGACGAGCGTTTCCGGATCGCCCACCAGCTGTTCGACCTGCGCGACCCGAGTGGATTTGCCGCCTGGGCCCTCGCCGGCGAAGCGCACTGTGCGCTCATGGTCGGCGACACCCAGCGCGCCGAAGAGCTCGTCCTGCAGGTCGAGCGCACCCCGTTGCGCGCCAGCCGCGCATTCGAGGCCGACATCCGCTCGCTGATCGTCACGACGACGTACGGCCTCGGGCATCGCGAAGCCGCTGGACGAGCGACCGACATGGCGCTGTGGGCCCAGGAACGCGGCCTCCTGCTCGCCGAGCTCTGGGCCCTCGATCTCATCGCGGTCACGGACGCCGAGATCGCCCGGGAGAGCGGGGCTGCGCCACGTGCGGAGTTCCTGCGATCCCAGATCGACGCCCCGGTCGCCGGGCCGCTGGTCAACCACATCGCCGCGATCGTCAGCGGCGACCGGAGTCTCGAGGACGCCGCCGCGGCTCAGCTGGCGAGCTTCGGCCGCTGGGTTCCGCGCCGATCGGCAACGGTCCAGACCCTGCTCTCGCGGCGCGAGTCCGAGATCGCCGCGCTGGTCGCCGCCGGCCTGTCCAGCCCGGCGATCGCCGAACGCCTGCAGCTGTCCGCGCGTACCGTCGAGACCCACATCTCGCGCGTGTACGCCAAGCTCGGCGTCAACCGTCGCAGCCAGGTGCCGGACGCCCTGCGCCAGCGCACCGCCTGAGCGCAGCTGCCCACTCCACGCACCGCTGCGTGACGTGCGCGGCCGTCACTGGACCTTCGTACACATGCGAACTGCCCGGCCCCCGCGAGGGGACCGGGCAGCTCACGTGATGGTGCCTAGAGGTGCAGGCCCTTTTCCGCACTGACGGGCTTCACGCTGCCCCGTCCTTGGTATGCGGCAGTGACCAGGACATTCGCGTTCGGCAGTCCGGTCAGGGTGTACGACCCCTCACCGTGGCTGTTCAACACGATCGTCTTGACCGGCGCACCGTCGACGTAGATCACGACGTGACCCTTGACGTCGGCACCGCTGGTCTTCTTGACGTGGACCTTGACGACTCCGGTGGAGCTCGAGGTCCGCTTGACCGACATGTTGATCTTCGCGTTCGGCTTGCCCGACCGCACGACCTGGATCAGCGTGTCGCTGACGGCGATGTTGTAGAGCGCTGCCGTCTTCGGCTTGAACTTCGCGACGATCCGGTACTTACCGGGCTTCACGTGGTGGAGCACGATGCTGCCACCGTTCGTGCCGGACACCGGGATCGAGCCGGCGATCTTCTTGTCGTTCGAGTAGTACTGAAGAACGCCTTCGATCTTTGCCGTGGTGTCATCGGTCGGCGACAGCTTGGCGTGGATCGTGACGTTCTGACCCTCGTACGCCGGGATGCCGCTCGTTGCGAGACGGATCTTCAACGAAGCACGGTAGATGTTCTCGGTGAGGATGTTGCTCGAGGCCACCTTGTAGTGATCGTCGCCCTTGTACTCGGCGTAGACACTCGCCGCACCGAGCGGCAGATCCGACGTGGTGACAGTGGCGTAGCCGCTGGCATCGATCGTGATCGGAGCGTTGAACGCCGAGCCGTTGACATACAGCTGCACGTCTCCGGTCGGGTCGTACGGGTACGACGTCGGCTTCAGACCAGTCACGTGGATCGTGAACGTCACGTCCTTGCCGACCTTCTGCGGGTTGACGTCGCTGGTCACATCGACCTTGACATCGCCGTAGTTGACGACCGCATCCAGGAAGTTGCTCGTCGACTCGTCGAAGTTCGGGTCGCCGGTACCGCCCGGGTTGAACACCGCCTTCAAGTGGTGGTGGTCGTTGTCGTTGGTCGCCAGCCAGTCCTCGACGAACTGTACGTAGCCGTGGCTGTTGATGTAACCGGTGTCGATCAGCACGTTGTTGTCGTACAGGTCGACCTCGGTGCCCGCAGCCGGCTTCGCAACGACCGCGCTGGTCGGCGTCACCTGGACATCGAAGTACGCGTTCTCACCCGAGATGGTCGGGTTGTGCTCCTCCGTCAGGGTGACCGTCGTGTCGCCCGGGTTGACCACGAATTCAAACGCGACGTCGTTGGACGAGCCGTTGAACTCCTTGTCACCCAAGTACGTCGCGGTGACGTCGACAGTGCCCACCGGGAGGTGGTGCGTCGTCAGCGTCGCCTTGCCGTCCGCGTCGAGCGTGACCGGGCCGTCGAGATTGCCACTGCCCGTGGAGAACTGCACCTTGCCGCTGGGCGTGCCCTGCGCCGGGTCGGTCGGGAGGACCGAGACGCCGAGAACGACGTCATCGCCGTAGTTGACCGGATCTGACGGACCCGAGACGACGACCTGGGTGTCACCCTTGGCAACGGTGAGGTCCAAAGTTGCCTGCGACGCCTGCGAGTCTTGTGCGCTCGCCGCGTCCGGTGTGTAGACACCGGTCAAGGTGTAGTCGCCGGCCTTGAGCTTGTCAGAGAAGATCTTGACATTGCCGTTGGAGTCGACCGTCTTCGAACCGAGGTTGTAGATCGTGCCGTCACTCTGGCTCTCAGCGGTCAGCTCGATCGTTCCGGTCGGGTCCGACTGGGTCGGGATCGCCTCGGTACGAGCGACGTGCAGCGTGTAGCCGTGCATCTCACGGTTGACGATGTTGATCGGCGTGTTGGTGAACGTCAGCGTGGTCGGGGAGATCATCGCGTACGTGAACGTGACGTATCCGTTGCCCGACTCGGTCGCCGTACGGCTGAGCTGGGTGGCCTTGGCCGAGTCGAAGTAGCTGTCGCCACCACCGCCGCCGCCGCCTGAGGAGCCGGCAACGAATGCCGTGAAGGCTCCGCCGCTACCGCCCTCGTAACCGCCACCGCCACCGCCGGCTCCACCGCCACCGGAGAAGGCGCCAGTCGCGTCTTCACCCGGACCGCCCTTCGGCGTCGGTGCGTCACCGTTCTCGCCACCGCTGGCGTTGGGGATGTCGCTGCCCGGCTGACCGTCGGCGTCAGCGTTTCCGCCGTCACCACCAGGGCTGGTCAGGGCGTTCGTGCCGCCACCACCGCCACCGCCACCCGCGACAGCGAGAAGGTTGCCGTCGAGGTAGACCGCGGTCGCTCCGCCACCGCCGCCACCGGCGGCACCGTACGTACCGAAGGCGCCGTTGGCACCCTTGCCGCCGTTGCCGCCGCTGGCGTTGCCGCTGTTACCGGTTCCGCCACCTCCGGCAGGTCCGGTCGCGGAAAGCGCCGCGTTGCCGCCGTGCTGACCGACACCGACAGCGATCGCCTGGCCGGGAGTGACCGGCACCTGGATCGTCTCGACGGCACCGCGTCCGGGCGATCCACCGGTCTGGCCACCGGCGCCGCCGGCAGCTCCGTGGATCTCCATCGTGACGGTGTTGACGCCACTGGGCACATTGACCACTTGATCGGAGTGGACTTCATAGACTTGAGGCGCCGCAGAAGCGGGCGCCATGGCGACAGCGGTCAGTCCGGCAAACAGCATCGCAAACGAGGCGAGAGTTGCGGATGATCGCTTCGAAGCGATTCGTACACGCACGGGAGTTCTCCTAGGGGACATGCCGCGCCCCTATTGGCACGTACACAATTACGTACTTTTCCAACCTTGCTCTCAGAAAGGATCCGTAAGTAGTACGTATTTCAGAAAGCGCGTCTCATCCATTCGGACCAGCCCGAACTGACTAGTCAGACGGCCTGGTGGGCGTCCGACACCGCCTTCGCCTCGTCCCGGAGTGCCTGCACGACCAGGCGTACGGACGGTCGCTCGAAACGATCCGGCCGCAGCAGGGCCGAGATCTCCCGCTTGGCGCGGATGCCGACCAGCGGCCGGGTGACCAATCCATTGCCGTGCTCGCGCGTGGTGAACCTCGGGAGGATCGCGATGCCATGACCGCCCGCCACCAGTGCCTCGACGATGCCGTTGTCGGCGATCCGCTGCGCGACCCGGACCGGCTCGCCCGTCGCGGCGACCACCTGGCTCAGCACCCGGTCGAATGGATAGTCGTGTGGCACGCCGATCCAGGTCTCACCGACGACATCCTTCGGCGACAGACTCGCCTTGCGGGCCAAGGGGTGCCCCTCGGGTAGGGCCACGTCGAGCGGCTCGCTGATCAGCGGGATGACCTGGAGCCCGCGCTCGTGCCATGTCGCCGAGGTCGTGGGCGAATCGGCCAGCACGACGTCGAAGTCCGGGGTCAGGTCGGCGAAATCGGTGGTGACGCCGTCCTCGTCCGAGCAGATCAGCTCCACCTCCGGCAACGCGGCCAGCCGGGTGAGCAGTCCGGGGAGCAGCATCTCCCCTCCGGTCGGGAACGTCGCCAGCGTGACCTTGCCTGCTGGGCGCTTCATGAACTCGCGCCACTGGCCCTCAGCGCGTTCGATCGCCACGGCGATCTCGGTGGCCGTCTGGGCGAGTGCCCGGCCCGCAACGGTGAGGGTCACGCCCCGCCCGGCCGGCTCGATCAAGGTGTATCCGGCCTCCTTCTCCAGCACTTTCAGCTGCTGCGAGACCGCCGAGGGTGTGACATGCATTGCATCGGCCACTGCTCCCACCGTGCCCCGTTCGGCCAATTCACGGAGGAGATCGAGTCGTTTGACGTCCATGTAGCAACCCTACAGGTTGAGTGTAGTTTTGTTAGATTGTGCTTGATAGTCAACAGGTCCATACTGAAGGTACGAACCAGCACCTGGTTCCCACACACGCCTGAAGGAGGCCACCATGATCGTCCTCGGAATCACCGCTGTTGCCATCACCGTGATCGGGGTCGGCCGCACCATCCACACCGTCGCCAACGACGGCGCCGGACGCGTGCCCAGCCGCCTCATCTGATCCACACCCGAGAGCCGCCTGCCCCAGGAGGGTGGGCGGCTTTCGTGCGTTCGCGCCCGATAGCGTCCTGACGTGGACACGATCGGATTCGACCTCGACATGACGCTGATCGACTCGCGCCCAGGCATCCGGGCGGTCTACGAACAACTGGTCGCCGAGAGCGGCGCCGTGGTCGACATCGACCTGGTGGTCTCCCGCCTCGGACCGCCCGTGGAGTGGGAGCTGGCCCATTGGCTGCCCGATGCCGAGGTGACTCGCTGGGCCGACCGCTATCGCGAGCTCTACCCCGAGATCGCGCTCCCGCTCGTCGAGGCACTGCCGGGAGCACACGCCGCGATCGAGGCGGCCAACCGGCGCGGCCGCACGATCCTCATCACCGCCAAGAACGGCCCCAACGCCCGGCTCCACGTGGACCGGCTGGACCTCCCGGTCAGCGAGGTCTTTGGTCAGGCCTGGCGCGAAGGCAAGGCGACCGTGCTCCGCGAGCAGAACGCCACGACATACGTCGGCGATCACGTCCACGACATGGAAGCCGCCCAATTGGCCGGCGTGCCAGGCGTCGGCGTCGCGACCGGCCCCAGCTCGGCCGACGAGCTCCGCGACGCCGGCGCGAGCCACGTACTCACCTCCCTCGAAGCGTTCCCCGACTGGCTCGATCAGCGCTGAATATGTTGTGCGTACGAACGAATGTGACGAGCCCGACACCGTCGCCACGCCGAATCCGACTTGTCATTGACCTATCGCGGGCGGATACTTAAGTTACTTCTCAGTAGCAAGCTGCCGCGAGCAGCCCGCACTCCTCAAAGGAACGTTGGCATGAGCCACTACAAGAGCAATCTGCGTGACGTCGAGTTCAACCTGTTCGAGCTCTTCGACCGTCAGGCCATCCTCGGCCAGGCGCCGTTCGACGAAGTCGACTTCGACACCGCCAAGAGCATCCTCGGTGAGATCGAGCGCATCTCCAGCAATGAGCTTGCCGCGTCGCTGGAAGATTCCGATCGCCATCCGCCGGTCTACGACCCGGAGGCCAAGACCGTCGTGATGCCCGACGAGTTCAAGAAGTCCTACGAGGCCTGGATGGACGCCGAGTGGTGGCGCCTGCAGGTTCCCGAGGAGCTCGGCGGCCAGCGCGCCCCCGCCTCGCTGGTCTGGTCGAGCGCGGAGTTCGTGCTCGGTTCCAACCCCGCGATCTGGATGTTCGGCTGCGGCCCCGCGTTCGCCCGCATCGTGTTCGAGAACGGCATCGAGCGGGACAAGAAGATCGCCCAGCACATGGTCGACAAGCGCTGGGGCGCCACGATGGTGCTGACCGAGCCCGACGCGGGCTCCGACGTCGGCGCCGGCCGCACCAAGGCATTCCCCAACGAAGACGGCTCGTGGAACATCGAGGGCGTCAAGCGCTTCATCACCTCGGCCGAGCACGACATGGCCGAGAACATCATGCACCTGGTCCTCGCCCGCCCGGTGGGCGTCGAAGGTGTCGGCGGACCCGGCACCAAGGGCCTGAGCCTGTTCCTCGTGCCCAAGTTCCACTTCGACCACGAGACCGGTGAGCTGACCGGTGAGCGCAACGGCGCATACGTCACCAACGTCGAGAAGAAGATGGGCATCAAGGTGTCCACGACCTGCGAGGTCACCTTCGGCGACGGTGCTCCGGCCCAGGGCTGGCTGCTCGGCGAGGTCCACGACGGCATCAACCAGATGTTCCGCGTCATCGAGAACGCCCGCATGATGGTCGGCGCGAAGGCGATCGCCACCCTGTCGACCGGTTACCTCAACGCGCTGGAATACGCGAAGGAGCGCGTCCAGGGCGCCGACCTCACCGAGGCGTCCAACAAGGCCGCCCCGCGCGTCACGATCACCAACCACCCGGACGTACGCCGTTCGCTGATGACCCAGAAGGCGTACGCCGAGGGTCTCCGCTCGCTGATGATCTATGCATCCACCTTCCAGGACGAGATCCTCATCAAGGGTGCCGCCGGCGAGGATGCGTCGCTGGCCGAAGCGGTCAACGACCTGCTGCTGCCGTTGGTCAAGGGCTACGGCTCGGAGCGTTCCTGGGTGCTGCTCGGCACCGAGTCGTTGCAGACCTTCGGCGGCTCCGGCTTCCTGCAGGACTACCCGCTCGAGCAGTACGTCCGCGACGCCAAGATCGACACCCTCTACGAGGGCACCACCGCGATCCAGGGCATGGACCTGTTCTTCCGCAAGATCGTGAAGGACAAGGGCCAGGCGCTGGGCTACCTCGCCAATGAGGTCCAGACATTCGTGCAGAGCGAGGCCGGCAACGGTCGTCTCAAGGTCGAGCGCGAGCTGCTCGCCAAGGGCCTCGAGGACGCGCAGGCGATCATCGCTGCGACGTTCACCGATCTGATGTCGGCCAACCCTGCCGACGAGAACGGCGATATCAAGAACATCTACAAGGTCGGCCTCAACACGACGCGTCTCGTGTACGTCCTCGGCGACCTGACTGTCGCGTGGCTGCTGCTGCGTGGCGCTGAGGTCGCGCTCGAGAAGCTCGGCGGCGAGGTCTCCACCTCGGACAAGAGCTTCTACGAGGGCAAGGTCGCCGCGGCGTCGTTCTTCGCGCGCAACGTACTCCCGCTGCTTGCCGGCGAGCGAGCGATCGCCGAGAACATCGACGACTCGCTGATGGAGCTCGACGA
>JAWWPE010000039.1:0-3860 GCA_033850895.1 Nocardioidaceae bacterium
ACTGCACGTCCTGGGGCCGGCAGGCCATGAAGAAGATCCTCCAGACCAAACCTGACGTGGTGCTGACCGCGATGCGATTCCAGAAGGCGCTGCCGCCCGGAAAGACGGACGGACACGATCGCACCCGCGCGGCAATGGTCGACGGCCTCGTCTCCTACTGGCGCAAGCTCCAGAGCGCGGGGATTCCGGTGGTGTCAGTCCTCGACACCCCCATGCCGACGACGCACCCGGTGTACGAATGCGTGGCCGAACATCCCGACAACCTGCGGGCCTGTGCGTACGACACCGCGGAAGGGGTCGCTCAATCCGGAGCTCCGGCACAGCTCGCCGCGGTCAGCCGCGTCCCGGGCGTGAACGTGATCGACATGACGAAGACGGTCTGTCCTGACGACGGGCGATGCCCAGCGGTGATCGGCAACGTCCTGGTCTACCGGGACGGCTCCCACCTGACGCGTACGTTCGCGGACAGCGCCGAGCCGCAGTTCGCGGCGGAGCTCGCCCGCGCGACCGACGGAGCCTTCGGGCACGAGTCCGCCGGTCGGTGACGTGTCGCCGTACGGGTCACGCCGAAGCCGCCCGTAGCGCGGGAGTTGCGTTAGACTGTCTCGACCCCTAGCCAATCTCGGAAGAGCAGGCCTGTGCAAAAAATCGGTGGACCACGGCGCCTCGCGCGCTCAATCGGCGTAGGCGTGCTGTTCGGCAGCCTCCTGCTCGGCTTCGGCGCGATGGCCTCGAATGCGGACGAGCTCCCGGTGACACCGGCGACGCCGACCGACGGCTCCTCGCCTACGGCGACGCCGACACCGCAGCAGCCGGACATCAGCGACAAGGGCTCATTGCCGCAGGCGGTCACCCCACAGTCGGTTGCCGAGACCCCGCCCTACGGCGCCAGCAAGCCGGTCACCCTCGAGACCGATTTCTCACGGCCCTACAAGGCGATCTCCAGTGCGGCCAACAGTGACTTCTCGCTGCTCGATGACCTCGAGCGTCTGATCGAGGGCTCCTACAGAGACCAGAACACCGGGGAGCTGCTGCCGGCCTCACAGCGCACCAACAACTATGTCTATCTCTCGATCTCGCGCATGGAGAATTCCCACCGGGTCGGTCGCAAGCTCGTCGCGGCAGCCAAGGCAGGCGTCACCGTCCGAGTCATCCACGGTGTGGCGTCGCAGTCCAACGAGTCGCGAGCGTTGCACCGGGCTCTCAGCGGCGCGACCTATCACGGCAAGCACACCGGGCATTTCCACATCTGCGAGAAGGGTCACAGCAACGCCTGCCTGAGCGGGCTTCACGGCGCGATCATGCACAGCAAGATCCTGCTGGTCAACCACACGTTCACCCGCGCCGGTGATCCGGCGAACGCGGCGATCTGGTCCGGCTCGGCCAACCTCGGCGGCCCCAGCGGTGAGCGGACGTTCAACAACGGGATGACGATCTACAACGACAAGAAGCTGTGGGACCAGGCGACCCAGATGTGGGCCGACATGTCCGCCGAACGCAATGTGCACGACGACTACCTGGAGTACGTCAAGGACCACGCGAGCAAGTACGGCGAAGCGAACCTTGCGTCCAACTACGGCTACACGAGCAGCTACGCCACCCACGGCATGTTCTACTCCAGCCTTGCGAACGTGACGATCTACGCGACCCCGATCCAGGCATCGCCCACGAACGGCAAGGACCCGGTGATGAACCTGCTCAACCGGGTCATCCCCGACGACACCTGCCGGATCAGGCTCCAGGAGAACCGCTTCAAGTACCGGCGCATCGCCGTGGCACAGAAACTGGTTCAGCTGGCCAATGCTGGGTGCAAGGTCTCGGCCGTGGGCTTCGAGGACGATCTGAAGGTCAACCGCGTCATGCACTGCCAGCAGTACATCCGCATCTGCCGGCCCATCCTGGACGTGTTCAAGAATGCCAACCAGCGCATCGAGACGGCGTGGGCGAAGCCGCACGACAAGACGATCATGGTCGACGCCGTGCTGAAGGCCAACCGCCTCAACCCCGAAGAGGTCCCGCCGAACGGTGGGACCTGGCCGCAGCGCACCAAACTCGTCCAGGCGGGTTCAGCGGCGCTGACCGGGTCGAACCTCGTGGTCAGCGACGAGATCACCACCGAGACGACGGATCCCGCGGTGTTCGACGACTACCTCCAGCACTGGAAGGCCATCTGGAAGTCGCACGAGATCCACATCTACCCGTACTGATCACGCACCGCCCAGACAGACGAGGAGCCGGCCAGAACTTCTGGCCGGCTCTTCGTATTGGTGCTGGTGCTTGTGCTCAGATCTCGCTTGCGACGGAGGGCGCCGACTCGAGTCGCTCGCTCTCGTCGTGGATGACGGCGGAAAGCTCGCGGAGCTTTTCCTCGTGCTGGCGAGCGTGGTGTGCGCAGAACATCAGCTCACCACCGCCACCGAGTGTCACGCGTACGTAGGCCTGAGCGCCGCAACGGTCGCAGCGGTCAAGCGAGCTCAGCATGGGGGCTGTCAATGTTGTCACGGTGACCTTCTCTCTGAGCCTTGGCGATTCTGATCTGATCAACATCCAATCACGTGGGGCTATTCCGCGTGGCCGTTGGTGACCTAAGACATACATACTCTCGGTGGCCTCCAAATCGGTGAAGGCGCGCGGCGCGCCGCGTGTCACGGACCGCGAGTCAGGATGGCGCGGATAGTCTTGGAGGAAGGCGAGAACTACGAAAAGGAAGCCATCATCGAGAGCACGTATGACGCCCGCAACCTGCTGGTGCTCGAAGGACTTGAAGCAGTCCGCAAGCGCCCGGGAATGTACGTCGGTTCGACCGACACGCGGGGGTTGATGCACTGCCTGTGGGAGATCATCGACAACTCGGTCGATGAGGCGCTCGGCGGGCACGGCAAGCACATCCTGGTCGCCCTGCACGACGACGGATCCGTCGAGGTGCACGACGAGGGTCGCGGCGTCCCGGTCGACATCGAGAAGAAGACCGGCCTCACCGGAGTCGAGGTCGTCTACACCAAGCTGCACGCCGGCGGGAAGTTCGGCGGTGGGTCCTACGTCGCCACCGGTGGTCTCCACGGTGTCGGCGCGTCCGTCGTCAACGCGTTGTCGTCCCGCCTGGATGTCGAGGTCGACAAGGGGGGTGCCACTTGGGCGATGTCCTTCCGACGCGGCGAGCCGGGCGTCTTCGCCGGTGATGGCCCTGATGCGCCTTTCACCCCGGGCAATGAGCTGCGCAAGATCGGCAAGGTCGCCAAGGGCAAGACCGGCACCCGTGTGCGCTACTGGGCCGACCCGCAGATCTTCATCAAGGGTGCCAAGTTCGCGTACGACGAGCTGGTTGCCCGGGCCCGGCAGACGTCCTTCCTGGTGCCCGGTCTCGAGCTGGTCATCCGCGACAGCCGCGGTGACGAGCCGCACGAGGAGAAGTTCCGCCATGACGGCGGCATCGCGGAGTTCTGCGAGTTCCTGGCCCGCGACGAGGCGGTGACCGACGTACTCCGGTTGCAGGGTGAGGACGTCTTCACCGAGACCGTCCCGCTCCTCGACGCCAAGGGCCACATGACGCCGCAGGACATCGAGCGCAACCTCGGGGTCGACATCGCCGTGCGTTGGGGTGCGGAGTGGGACACCGAGATCAAGTCCTTCGTCAACATCATCGCGACGCCGAAGGGCGGCACCCACCTCAACGGATTCGAGCGTGGGATCACCAAGACGTTCAACGACGTACTCAAGACGACCCGTCTGCTGAAGTCGGGGGATCCCGATGTCATCAAGGAGGACATCCTCGAGGGCATGACGGCGGTGGTCACCGTCCGCCTCGCCGAACCGCAGTTCGAGGGCCAGACCAAAGAGGTCCTCGGCACGCCCGCAGTCAC
>JAWWPE010000065.1:0-7976 GCA_033850895.1 Nocardioidaceae bacterium
TCACGATTGGCGAGGACGAGGTCGGGCTTCAGCGCGGCGATCGCGGACCGGTCGGGATTCTTCGTGCCCCGCACCCGGGTCACGTCGAGGTCGGCCGGATGGGTGCACCAGTCCGTGGCACCGACCAGAGCCTCCGGGCGGGACGCCGCGATCGACTCGGTCAACGAGGGCACCAACGAGACGACGCGTCGGGCCGGACGATCGAGCTCCACGACGTGGCCGAGATCATCGCGGAAGCTCACGCCCTCACCCTAGGTGGCGCTAAGGCGTGTCCTCGCGGGCGTCGCGTACGTGCTCCCCGCCCGCCATACGTTCGTTGGCGGCGCCGGCGCCGTCGGTGTCTCTGGCGGTGTCTCGGTTGGCGTCGACGTCCGGGTCGATCCGGTCGGCCTCGGCGAGGCGTTCGTCGACGCCTCGACGTACCTCTGCGGATTCTTGCTCGTGCTCACTCGCCTGACGCTCGAGTCGTTCTGCGGCCAGCCGCGCCTCGTCGGCCTGGGCGCGGGCGGCGGCCGCATCGGCCTCGCGACGACTCGCTTCAACTCCCGAGACCTGCGCTTCGTCACGCAGCTGGGCCGCCTTGTGCCGGTGATGCTCCACGCGCCTGGCCGCACCCCGACGTCGCGCGATGCCGGCCAGTACGGCGATCAGGACGATCACCGCAACGATGATGATCGCCCATACCCACCAGTTGTTGCTGTCCATGTCGATCTCCCTTGGTCTGCGAGCAGGGATACCCGGATCAGCGGTTTCTACACCTTGGGTCGTCGGATGCCCATCGACCCGCACACCGGGGCAGCCCAACCGAGCGCATTGCCGGTGGCGATCTGGGTGTCCAGCGCTCGGGCCACGTCATCCGGCAGGTCGACCGTCGACCGGGTGGCGGTGCTGACATGCACGAGCGTGGCTTCCTGGGTGCAGGCCAGTGCGCGCTTCTCCTGGTCCACGACGAAGCTCATGCCGTGCACGGCGCGCGCCGAGCGTTCGAGCAGCCGGGTGTGCACCGTGAACCGCTGACCGAGCCGGAGCTCGCCGTAGTAGCGCATGTGTTGCTCCACGGTGAACAGGCTCTGCTGGTGCTCCGCGATGTAGTCGTCACCGAGGCCGGCCTCGATCGTGGCATTCCACAAAGCATGCGAGCACAGTCGGAAGTAGTCGCCGATGTTCATGTGACCGTTCTCGTCGATGAACTCTTCGGGAACCACCCGGTCGAACGTCGCCGGGACCTCGATGAGCTGGTCGTACGTGGGAAGCGAAGTCACGAAGCGACGATACTGGTCGCAGGCGACTCAGCTGCCGAATGACCCGACGGCCCGGGCGATGACGAGCAGAGTCGTCAGCAACGCTGCGGTGGCCTGCAAGCCCATGAGGGACTTGGCTCGTGTCGTCAGCGGCATGGTGTCGGTGGGGCTGAACGCGCTCGAGTTGGTCAGCGAGACATACAGGTAGTCGGGGAAGGTCGGGATCCAGCCGGATTTGGCACTGGCCGTCACGGCCACCTCGGTGACGGCGTCGTCGTTCTCGTCCTGGGAGAACCGCCAGTCGGCGGGTGGCATCTTCGCGTGGGTCTTGACCCGGCGGGCGACCGGACCACCACGGTCGAGCTGCCAGTAGAGCAACCCGAATCCGATCACGTTGGTCAGCCACACCTGCATCGCCGCGACCAGCAGCGGACCACCGGGAGTGCCCTTCTGGGTCAGGGCGTGGACGAGCATGCCCAGTGCCACGAGGTTGGTCATGATGACCACGGAGGACAGGACGAGTGACGCGACACGGGACCACTTCGACTCGCGAGTCATGCGACGCGGATTGGTGATGACCAGCGCGACGAGCAGCGCCAGCTCGACCGCCGGGATCACGAACCGCGGGGCGAACAGAAGGGACCCGGGCAGCAGCGCGTACGTGGCCCCGGCGATCACGACAGCCGCGGCTGGTGGCAACCGGTGCTCACCGTTGGCCGTCCGTCGTACGGAGAGCTCCTTGTCGTCCTGTGACGTCATGGCCAGAACGGTAGACCCGACCGCGCCTGGGCGCCCGCTGGGCGATCTATAGTCAAGATCAAATCCGAGAAGTTTGTCGATCCGCGATGAGTTCTCCGTTGCCGGCTGGTCTATACAGCGCGGCACCCGCCGCCCGCAACGAGGAGGCTGAGCGATGACGACACTCGATGGCGCCCGGTTCGACGCCGAGTTCATGGAGCTGACATCGCCGTACCGGGTGGAGATCCTGGCGCACTGCTACCGCATGCTCGGCTCGGTCAGCGAGGCGGAGGATCTGGTCCAGGAGACGTACGTCCGCGCGTGGCGGGCATATGACCGATTCGAGGGACGATCCTCCGTACGCACCTGGCTCTACCGGATCGCCACGAATGCCTGCCTCACCGCCCGCGAGCGCGCAGCTCGCCGCCCGTTGCCGTCCGGACTGTTCAGTGCGCACCGACGCGACGAGCTCAGGCCCCCGGTGGATGAGTCCGCGAGCTGGATCGAGCCGATCCCGGGGTCCCTGCTGACCGACGAGCGGGCCGACCCTGCCTCGGTCGTCGCGGCGCGGACCGGCCTGCGGCTGGGACTCATCGCGGTGCTCCAACACCTGCCGGCCAACCAACGAGCGGTCTTCCTGTTGCGCGTCGTCCTGCAGTGGCGGGCCCAGGAGGTTGCCGATGTGCTGGAGATCAGCGTGCCCGCGGTCAACAGCCTGCTGCAACGCGCGCGCAAGCGGGTCGACGAGCTGAGCCCCACAGAGGACTCCGTCGTCGAGCCGCCCGACGCTGACATACGCCGACAGGTCGATGCGTACGCCTCGGCGTTCGAGCGGGCCGACATCGACTCGCTGGTCGCGCTGCTCGTCGAGGACGCCACGTTCGAGATGCCGCCGGAGCCGATGTGGTTCGACCACCGCGACGACATCGGCCGATTCCTCGCCGAGAAGATGATCGTGCCGGGGGGTTGGCGCGCGCGGGTCACGACGGCGAACACCCAGCCCGCCGTTGCGCTCTACATCACCGGCGAGGACGGCCGGCCGCACCTCGAGGGCGTGCACGTGCTCTCGGTCGGGCCAGAGGGCATCGCTCACATCGTGGTGTTCCGGAAGGCCGACGTCATCGCGCCGTTCGCGATGAGTTCTGACTGACTGCGTGGTCTACCTCTCTGACACCTCAATCAGGGAGACACCATGCACAACCAGTTCGTCATCCGCTATCAGACCCACCCCGAGGACGCCGACCTCAACGAACAGCTCATCCGCGACGTCTTCGCCGAGCTGGCCGACCAACAGCCGGCCGACCTCGAGTACGCCGTCTACCGTCTAGAGGACGGCCAGACGTTCATCCACCTGTTCAGTTCGGCCGAAGGCTCGGACGCGCTGACCGCGCTCCCGGCGTTCCAACGCTTCTCCGACGGTGCCGCCGCTCGCCACGAGGCGCCGGCCGAGCGGCAGTCCGCTCACCTCGTCGGTCGCTATGCGGCGGACTCGTTCGACTCGGCGAGGGCCTGACATGGACGCCGTACGCATCAATCCACGCGCGACGACCAAGTGGATCGTCGTCCTGGCCGGTATCGGATCGTTGATGTCCGCACTGGACACCGTCGTCGTCGCCACCGGACTCAACACGATCCGCAAGGACCTGCACGCCTCGGTGGCCCAGCTGGAGTGGACCGTCAATTCGTACAACCTGAGCTTTGCAGTCCTGATGATCACCGGCGCCGTGCTGGGCGATCGTTATGGTCGGCGGCGCTTCTATGCCGTGGGCATGGCGTTGTTCGTCGTCGCATCAGCGGCGTGTGCCCTGTCATCCGATGCTGGCTGGCTGATTGCGGCGAGGACATTGCAGGGTGCGGGCGCCGCACTCCTGGCGCCGCTGAGCCTGACGCTCGTCGCCAGCGCGTTCCCCGCCGAAAAACGCGGCGCCGCGATCGGTGCGTTCAGCGCGATCACCGGCATCGCCGTGGCCGCCGGCCCGACCCTGGGCGGTGCGGTGATCAACGGCTTCGCCTGGGAGTGGATCTTCTGGCTCAACGTGCCGATCGGGCTCATCGCGATCCCACTCGTGCTGACACGAATGCAGGAGGGCTTCGGATCCGACACCACGATCGACACCGGAGGCCTGCTGCTCGTGTCGGGCGGCGCCTTCGGGATCGTCTGGGGACTCGTGCGAGGCAATCCGGCCGGGTGGGGCAGCGCTGAGGTGCTGGTCGCCCTGGTGGCCGGCGTTGCGCTGATCGCCGCGTTCGTGGCCTGGGAACGACGTACGCACGAGCCGATGCTGCCGATGCACTTCTTCCACTCGCGGTCGTTCACCGCGAGCAACGGAGCGATCTTCTTCACGATCGCGTCGCTGTTCTCCTGCGTGTACTTCTTCCCGCAGCTCCTGCAGGTCTCGCTCGGTGACGATCCGCTCCACGCGGGCCTGCACCTGCTGCCCTGGACCGGCATGTTCCTGCTGGTGGCGCCGGCTGCGGGCAACGTCGCCGATCGCATCGGGGAGCGGCCGCTGCTGATCACCGGGTTGCTGTTGCAGGCAGTCGGCGCCGGCTGGCTCGCATTGATCGCCGATCCGGGTCTGTCGTACGGCTCGATGATCACGCCGCTGGTCGTCTCCGGTGTCGGCGTCTCGCTGGCGATCCCTGCGGCGCAGAATGCGGTGTTCGGATCGCTGCCGCCCGACCAGATGGGCAAGGCGTCCGGCGCCAACAGCATGCTGCGCGAGCTTGGCGGGGTGTTCGGCATTGCCGTCGTCGTCGCCGTCTTCGCGGGCGCCGGCAGCTATGCGTCGCCGTCGGCGTTCACCGACGGCTTCGGGCCGGCGATCGGCCTGTCGGCCGGACTCGCCCTCGCGGGTGCGGCTGTCGCGCTCACCATGCCGAGCCGCGCACGTGTCCCGGACCTGGTGCCGGCGGCCTGAGTCGCTCCGATGGCAGCGCCGCCGCGCCCACCGCGGCGGCGCTGCCGGTCAGCAACCTGGGGAGATTGCCCGATGTCGGGGTAGGTGCGCATCGGCGACGGTGGTGAATGACGAAGGGGACCACCAATGCGTACACACATCACCGCCACCCAGCTGCACCCACAGGACCGCCCGAGTGCCGTCCGCGTGATCTTCACGATCCTCGCCGCGGTTGTGCTGACCGCGCTGTCGCTCGGAATCTTGTCCGGGTCGGCCCAGGCGGCCTCGCCGACGACCTGGAACTCCGTCTCGGCCGGAACCGGCTACACCTGTGGGATCCACACCAGCAAGTCGTTGTTCTGCTGGGGCTACAACGGCAGCGGCCAGCTCGGTGACGGCACGACGACCTTCCGGACGACCCCGCGACACGTCGGCTCGGCGCACTGGTCGAACGTGACGACCGGAACCAACACAACCTGCGGCATCACCACCGGCGACTCGTTGTACTGCTGGGGTCTCAACAACACCAATCAGATCGGCGACGGCACGACGACCGAGCGTCACACCCCCCGGCACGTCGGGTCTGCCCACTGGTCGAGCGTGGCGGTCGGCGACATCTCGACCTGCGGCATCACCACGTCCGAGAAGCTCTACTGCTGGGGGCAGGGAGCCAATGGAGCGCTCGGGACCGGAGGTACGTCGTCGTTCGCGACGCCGCACCGGGTCGGCACCGCCACCAACTGGGTGCGGGTCACCTCCGGTACCTTCCACGTCTGCGCGCTCAACTCCAGCCACCAGATCTTCTGCTGGGGCTACAACGGCGCGGGACAGATCGGCAACGGCAGCACCGTCAATGCGTTGAGCCCGCTTCGGGTGGGCACGAAGTCGGACTGGGCCAGCATCGATGCCGGCGCTCTTTCGACCTGCGGGATCCGCACAGGTGGACGGGCCTACTGCTGGGGCGAGAACGCCGACGGCGAGCTCGCCGACAACACGCGGACCAACGCCCTGTCGCCGACGCAGGCCGGGACCGACTTCGCCGAGTGGAGCGCGATCTCAGCGGGCGGCAACCACACGTGCGCCATCCGGACGGATCACGCCCTGGGTTGCACGGGTCTGAACAGCTTCGGTGAGCTGGGCCTCGACGACGGGGTCGACCGCCTCACGTTCAAGCGCGAGGATCGCGGCTACGACGACTGGCATGCAGTCTCGGCGGGCCGGTTCCACACCTGCGCGATCCGATCGAGCAAGGCGCTGTACTGCTGGGGTGACAATGGCTTCGGCCAGCTCGGTATCGGGGCGGCGGGCAACCGGTTCGTACCGACGCGGGTGAGCTGAGGTGATGCGCGTGCTGCTGAGGCTCCTCGCCGCAACGGTCGTCGCGATCGGCTCGCTCGTCACAGTGTCGGGGTCAGCCCAAGCCTCGACCCCGGAGTGGAACAGCATCGCAACCGGCGGCCAGCATGCGTGTGGCATCCGTACGGGCGGATCTCTTTACTGCTGGGGTGCCAACTCGTTCGGACAGGTCGGAGACGGTAGTACGAGCCCGCGTACGTCTCCGCGACGCATCGGGACGTCGCACTGGTTGAGCGTCGCGGCCGGCCGCGTCTCGACGTGTGGCATCCGCTCTGACCGGTTGCTCTACTGCTGGGGATACAACGGCTTCGGCGGGGTCGGCGACGGGACCACAGTGGACCGCACGACTCCGCGTCGGGTCGGCTCCGCTCACTGGTTGCAGGTGACCGTCGGCCAGAGCGGCACCTGCGGGATCACCACCAGCCACAAGCTCTATTGCTGGGGCAACAATGACGAGGGCGAGCTCGCCACGGGCGATGACAGGCTCTTCACCCCGGTGCCCCGTCGGGTGGGCACGAGCAGCTCCTGGACCCACGTCACAGCGGGGTTCTTCCATCTCTGCGCGACGACCGACAGCCATCGGCTGTACTGCTGGGGCTATGACGCATTCGGACAGGTCGGCATAGGCGCGGACATCGCTTCGGTCGCGCCGCCGACCGTGCGGACCGTGACCCGGGTCGGCACGAAGTCGGACTGGACGATGGCAGCAGCCGGGGGAGAGGGTTCCTGCGGTCTGCGCACCGGCGGACGAGCGTTCTGCTGGGGTTCCAACGCCGATGGCCGGATCGGTGACGGCACGACCGACGACAGATCTGCCCCGGTTCAGGCCGGCGAGGACTTCGCCGAGTGGTCGACGATCGCGACCGGCGACAATCACACCTGCGCGGTGAGCACGCATCACGCCCTCGACTGCTGGGGATTGAACTTCGTCGGTCAGCTCGGCGTCGGTGACACCGCGACCCGCGTGACGCCGGCGCGCGAGGACCGTGGCTTCGGCGACTGGAAGACCGTCGCTGTCGGGGACTCCTTCTCCTGTGGTCTGCGCTCGAACAAGCAGCTCTACTGCTGGGGTCTGAACGATCTTGGCCAGCTCGGTGTCGGGTCGACCACCAACCACCTGGCACCGACCAGGATCGGCTGACCGACGGGCGTGCCGGCGGCCTGACACAGATCTGTGCCGCAGGGATCAAGACATTCTTGCGGTGCTGACGGCCGACGCGGCAGCCTCGATCCCCGCTGCGAACCGGCTCGCCAAGGTCCTGGCGAACGTCTGGGTGAAGTGCAGCTTGTCCTGATAGACGACGACATCGCCGACCACCGGATAGCACGTGCCGCGTGGGCAGACCGTCGCGTTGGCCCTGACCAGGGTGACCCGGTCGCGCATTGCCCGTGCGGTGGCCGCCATGATCGACGGCTTGCGGTTGGTGGGAAAGACACAGTCGCGTACGTCTCGCTTCTTCGCGAGACAGCTCGATGGGAAGAACGGTGCGCGGTTCGGCGAGTCCGACAGGACCACCCCGACACCGGCGGCACGGATTCGGTCGACGGTGCGCTGCAGGCCGCGAGTCGCCTCGTCGACGGCCTGCTGCCCGTCGAAGGTCTGACCATGCACGAACAGCCGGTCGGTCGTCTTGCGACTCATCGCCAGCACGACCACGTCGGGCCGCCGCTGCTCGACCGCCCGCAGCGCGGCATCACGGAACGCATCGCAGGCGACGTATTCTCCGCCGATCTCGGGGTC